>JBILEX010000017.1:0-10964 GCA_044351895.1 Candidatus Planktophila sp. | reverse complement strand
TGAGTTCTCGCATCCACCAGAGCGATCCATCCAAGAACGGCGAGCAGAGGAAAGTACATCTAGAGATCGTATGCAGCAATGAGAGGTATCGCAGAAAGAGATGACGACGATGTGGTTAAAGACCAGAAAGAACCTCTCGCAGATAGACTGAAAGAGAGAGTCGATCAAACTTTTGAGGCAAGACAAGAGCTAATTGATCCAAACCTTGCCACAGAAGTAACTCTTTACCGTTAACAACTTTTCCAGATCGATCCTCCCAAGCCGACGCTAAAACTGTCGGCCAAGGTTTGTAGATCACATCAAAGAGAAGTCCAGAAACCTCTGAAGGTAAGTTCTCAGCGAGAATATCAGCCGCCCCTGCAGGCGTCGTGTTGACAACAAGATCGTATGAATTGATGTCGGGATCATTGATCCACGGAAGATAAGAGAACGAAGTCCTCTCAACGCAACGTTCTAGCGCATCACGACGAGTCGATGTTCGCCCCATCACTGCAAGTGTCTGCACGTGTCCGTTTAGTGCCCCTGCTATTGCTCGTGCGGTACCGCCCGCTCCCAAGATGAGTGCGCGAGAAACACTTTCATAACCATTTGCGGCAAGAGCGGATACGAAACCTGAACCATCGGTAGAGGTACCGAACCAGCTGCCGTTTCTCTTGTAGAGAGTGTTGATTGATCCAATGCGTAGAGAGAGTTCATCACACTCAACTCCAAGAAGATGTGCCTCTTCCTTCAATGGCATGGTTAGTGAAAAGTAATCAAATCCAGATTGATTGGCGGAAAAGAACTCTTTCAAAGTTCCGCTGGGTACATCTATCGCCTCGTAACTACCCGAGATACCGATGCGATCAAAGGCCGAATTATGAAGTGCTGGCGAAAGAGAATGTGAGATAGGAGAACCTAGAACAGCGCCTCTGATCATTACTTGCCCTCAAACTTTCCTGCACGTAGATTCTCTTTATAGATCGCTTTCCATACGTTGAATTCCTTCAGCGATGTTGTAAAACGCGTATCTTGTGGTGCCACGGTTATGAAGTAGAGCCAATCCCCAGGCGCAGGTGATAGCACAGCCTTCAAAGCCTCACTGCCTGGATTTCCAATCGGTCCAGGTGGTAAACCGTAATTTCTGTACGTGTTGTATGGCGACTTGATAAGTGTCGACTTCGTACTTAGAAAAATATTGCCGCGAGATTCCATTACATAGTGGACTGTTGAATCCATCTGGAGCGGCATACCTATTTTTAGGCGGTTAAAAATCACACGTGAAACTTTTGTAAAATCTCCATCTCCACCTTCGGCCTGAATTATCGATGCAATCGTCAACAGCTCTTGTGGCGAGTACTTGGATTGTTCTGTAAGGAAACCTGACTTTTCAATTTCATCTAAACCGCGTTCGATCATCGCTTTGAGTGCCGACTCAGCGTTAGTTCCTTGAGCAAAACTGTATTGAGCTGGGAAAAGCAGCCCTTCTAGCTGGGTGAATGGTTTCGGAATAACCGCTTTCTTAAACGCCGCTTTAACCTCCGCGGGCCGGTAACCCGCAGCGACGAACTGATTCCTAATCTCGCTCATCCAAGCACCTTCTGCAACAGCGATGAGTCCTGCAATTCTCTTGCTGTCGAGCAGCTGATCAAGAGCTTGCTCTGCACAGATCTTTGCATCGATCATGTGAACACCGGGTGCAATCAATTGCGCCTTCGGATCCGAAACAGCGAGCCTGAAGAAAGCTTCCGATGAAGCGATAACCTCTTTCTCGAATAGTTCGCGCGCGATCTCGAGTCCGGTCTCCCCCGATGAGACATCAATAGCAACTCTCACGCCTTGAGTCTCGCTCGAACAGTCGAAATCTGCGGCAGCACTTGGCCCTGTCTTGATAAGGGAAAGAAGATAGATGACCAAGACACTTGCCACTAAGGCTGCGATTACGCGAAAGACAGGTCTTCTATTCACGGTCTTTCGCCAATCCGGACTCAAGGATTACCACTGCAGATTGTGAATCAATTCTCTTCCGCTGATCTTTAGCGCTGATCCCCGCTTGAGAGAGCGCTGTGGAAGCCGAAGTCGATGTGAGTCGCTCGTCAATTAGTTCAACCGGACAGGAAACGATCTGGGTAAGAAGCTCAGAGAAAGCAATAGCTTTTGCCGTCGACTCTGAGTGCTCCCCAGAGAGATTTAGTGGAAGACCAACATAAACTTTTACGGGCTCATAATCGCTGAATAACTCAAGAATTGATGTTCTCAATGCTGGGTGCTTCGTCGTGAGGAAATCAAGAGGAGTTGCAAGGATTCCATCAGGATCACACACCGCAACACCGATTCTTACATCTCCATAGTCAAAGGCGAGTCGACGACCCAGCCGAGACATTATTTACCTGCGATCGCTAGTTCGATCGCTTCAAGTGCTGCAGCGATCTTCGTACGATCGTTTCCACCACCTTGTGCGAAATCATCTTTACCACCACCACCGCCGCCGAGTATGGCGCTGCCAAGTTTGACTAACGATCCCGCTTTGGCTCCACTTGCACGAGCTTCATCGCTGACAGCAACTACCAAAACGATCTTATCTTCAACGACGCTAGTCAATGCGACCACAGAGTTCGAATTTCTTGCGCGCAGATCCAGTGCGATCAGACGCAAGTTATCAGCTGCTATTCCGTCTGCGAGAGATCCAACAACAACCGTGGTGCCAGAGACAATCTTCGCTGCTGAGAGAAGGCTTGAAGCTCCTTCAATAGCTGCTGCGGTTCGTAAAGTTGATAACTCTTTCTCAATTTCCCGCATCTTAACTACTAGATCATTAATGCGAGATGGGAGCTCTTCTACGCGAGCACCTTTAATTATCTGAGTGAGTGAATTAAGAAGAACATGTTCACGTGCCAAGAACTGATACGCGTCAGCACCCACTAGAGCTTCCACTCGTCGTACGCCAGCTCCAATCGATGACTCTGACAAAAGCTTAACTACGCCGAGCTGACCAGATCTGTGTACATGCGTTCCGCCACAAAGTTCACGGGCCCAATCACCAACGCTGACAACACGTACACGATCGCCATACTTTTCACCGAAGAGCGCCATCGCTCCAAGTTTCTTTGCTTCATCCTGAGACATCACTTCGGCTGTAACTGCGAGATCGTCAAGAAGCAGGGCATTGACTCGAGATTCAACCTCATCCAAGACTCCGTCCGAAAGAGCACCTGTGGCAGGGAAATCGAAACGGAAACGACCGGGTGAATTTTCAGATCCTGCCTGCGTCGCGGTTTCGCCTAAAATTTCACGAAATGCTTTATGAACCATATGTGTAGCGGTGTGCGCTCGTGAGATTGCATTTCGACGCTCTTGATCAATCAGGGCAACACTCGTTTGACCTACTTCAATAACACCCGAAAGAACACGACCACGGTGAATAGAGACTCCTGGAACCGGTGTCTGCACATCATCAATCTCTACTACGGTGCCGTCGATGAGAGTGATCGTTCCGCCATCGGCTAGCTGTCCACCACCTTCAGCATAAAAGGGAGTGCGATCCAGAATAATCTCTACATCGTCACCTGCTTGTGCGCTCTTGGCACCCACACCGTCTACCAAAATGGCGTTGACTCGTGACTCCGTCTGAGTCTCTGTGTACCCAACAAATTCTGTTGCACCTGATTCATCTGCGATCTTCTTATACTCGCTGAGATCTGTATGCCCACTCTTCTTTGCGCGAGCATCAGCCTTAGCCCGATCCCGTTGCTCCTTCATAAGTCGCGTAAAGCCAGCTTCGTCGACCTCTAATCCAACTTCACGCGCCATTTCAAGTGTGAGATCAAATGGGAATCCATATGTATCGTGGAGTTTGAATACATCATCACCGCTCATCTGTGTTGATTTTGTCGCCTTTACAGCGCTGGCAGCCAAATCAAAGATCGCAGTCCCGCTCTTTAACGTCTGCAAGAAACTTTCTTCCTCCGAAGTGCTCACCGACAAAATTCGAGCTGAGTCAGTTACCAATTCAGGATACTGAGGACCCATCGCACCGATAGCGGCTTCTGTAAGAGTTGCCATACTTGGATCGCTCGTTCCAAGCAATCGCATATTTCTAATTGTTCTGCGCATCATCCGACGAAGTACATATCCGCGACCTTCGTTGCCCGGGGTAACACCATCACCGATCAACATAGCTGCTGTTCGTGCATGGTCTGCAATCACGCGCAGTGAAACATCTGTCTTCTCATTCTTTCCATACTTCACACCCGAGAGCTCTGATGCCTTTGAGAGAATCTGCATCGTGGTGTCAATTTCATAAATATTCTCAACGCCCTGCAACAGAGCTGCCATTCGCTCGAGCCCTAACCCGGTATCGATGCTCTTCGCAGGAAGCTCGCCGAGAATTGGATAGCCATCTTTTCCGCCACCAGCACCGCGTTCGTTCTGCATGAAAACTAAGTTCCACACTTCAAGATATCGATTTTCATCTGCAATAGGACCGCCATCGATGCCATATGCAGGGCCACGATCGTAATAGATTTCAGAACATGGCCCACAAGGCCCAGGGACTCCCATTGACCAGAAGTTATCGGCCATATCTCTGCGTTGAATTCGCTCTAGCGGAACGCCAATTTTTTTATGCCAAATATCGGCAGCTTCGTCATCATCGAGGTAAACAGTTACCCAAAGGCGCTCTTCTGGAAACCCATATCCCCCGTCGGCAACTGGTTTTGTGAGCAACTCCCATGCAAGTGCAATGGCACCTTCCTTGAAATAATCGCCAAAAGAGAAATTTCCACACATTTGGAAGAACGAAGCATGTCGAGTTGTTTTGCCTACTTCATCGATATCAAGCGTTCTCACACATTTTTGAACTGAGGTAGCACGCTTATATGGAGGTGTGATTTCCCCTAAAAAAAATGGCTTGAATGGAACCATACCGGCATTAACAAGCAAAAGATTTGGATCATCTGCAATCAGAGATGCTGAAGGAACGACAGTATGAGTTAACCCCTGAGAGTTTCCAGATTCAAAAAAGCGCAGCCAACGTGCGCGGATCTCTGCTGATTCCACGAACTACACTCACTCAGCCTTCTTCTTCTTTTTTGACCGAGACTTGTTTGCCTGTGCTGCAGTAATGAGCGCTCCGGCAACCTTTACTGCAGGACCGCCTTTATCCATGAAATCAGTTGCGGTTTCAGCGACCTTAGTCGTTACCTCTTCAACGTTCTTGGAAATCTTTGCAAAAGATTCAAGTGGACTATTAATCAACTCAAGAGTGCGCGTCGACTCCTGAATCAATGGCGCGGTATCTTCGGTAAGGACTTTCAGGGATGCGCTAGCTTCATCAATAAACTTACTGACCCGTAGACCCATATACGCGAGCGAGACTGCGATAGCCAAGAGAGCAACCGCACAGATGATCGTTGCAATTCCACCTGGACCCATCTTCCACACCTTTCGCTAAAAACACGCGTGAGCGCGTTATGTTGTAAGCCTACCCGATCACCTAAGAAGCAGGGGTCTCTGGCTTGAAATCCATTCCGCTCTCCTTGCGTTGAGCAGCAGTAATTGGAGTTGGTGCGCCAGTGAGTGGATCACCTCCACTTGCGGTCTTTGGAAATGCAATTACTTCACGAATTGAATCGCTCCCAGTTAGAAGCGCACAGACGCGGTCCAAACCAAGAGCAATTCCGCCATGAGGTGGTGGCCCATAGTTGAATGCCTCTAGTAAGAAGCCAAACTTGCTATTCGCCTCTTCATCGCTTAATCCAATTACGCGAAAAACTTCTTTCTGGATTTCTTTATCGTGAATACGAATTGATCCACCGCCAAGTTCAGTTCCATTGAGAACTATGTCGTAGGCATAGGCGAGAGCATTGGCAGGGTCCTTCGAGAAAGTCTTTGCAAACTCTGGCTTTGGTCCAGTAAATGGATGGTGAACTGCCGTCCATCCTCCGTTATCGGTAGGTTCAAACATTGGAGCATCTACGACCCATAAGAATTTCCATGCACCTTCTTCAATCAAGTTGCATCTCTTACCAATTTCCAGACGAACTGCGCCAAGCAGCGCTTGTGAAGATGTGCGATCGCCGGCAGCGAAGAAGATGGCATCGCCATTTTTTGCACCCACTGCCGATGCAATGCCATCTTGCTCCTCTGGAGAAATATTCTTAGAAACTGGCCCACCAAGAGTGCCGTCTTCATTAAGAAGAATGTATGCAAGGCCCTTTGCGCCCCGTGCCTTAGCCCAATCTTGCCAAGCATCGAGTTCACGACGCGGCGATCCTGCTCCTCCCGGCATAACTACAGCACCTACGTAATCAGCTTGGAAAACTCTAAATGGTGTCTTAGCGAAGAACTCAGTAACTTCAACCAGTTCATTCCCAAAACGAAGATCAGGCTTATCAGATCCGAAACGATCCATTGCATCCAAGTAAGTCATGTGTGGGATCGGTGTTGGAATCGTGTACCCAACGCTATCTTTCCAAATATCTGCAAGTATTTTTTCAGCAACAGCAATAATGTCCGCTTGATCGATAAAGGACATCTCAATATCGAGCTGAGTAAACTCAGGTTGACGATCTGCACGGAAATCCTCATCTCGGAAACAACGTGCAATTTGGTAATAACGTTCCATGCCAGCAACCATGAGAAGCTGCTTAAAAAGTTGTGGCGACTGTGGCAACGCGTACCAACTACCAGGTTGCAAACGTACTGGAACTAGGAAGTCTCGTGCGCCTTCCGGTGTAGATCTGGTCAGATATGGAGTTTCGATCTCAAGGAAATCAAGTTCATCCATCGCGCGACGGATTGCAGATGTCACTCGAGAACGAAGTCGAAGATTTGATGCTGGGCCTTCTCTACGCAGATCTAAATAACGATAGCGAAGTCGAACCTCTTCTGAGATGTCTGCTTCAACTCCGGTGTCGACAGGAAAAGGCAGAGGAGCGGATTCACTGAGGACGGTGATGGAATCTCCCATCACTTCTATTGCACCAGTTGGTAGAGCTTGGTTCTCATTACCTGATGGGCGAGCAACTACTTCGCCCGTAATTGCCAAACACCATTCTGCGCGTAAGGATCCAGCCAATACTTCGTCACGGATAACAACTTGAACAGAACCTGTTGAATCGCGTAGATCAATAAATGCAACACCGCCATGATCTCGACGGCGAGCAACCCAACCGGCGAGTGTGACTGTCTGACCCGCGTGACTTGCACGAAGGGATCCAGCATCATGGGTACGAATCATTACTTTCAACTACTTTCTGTCGTAAAACTACGCGTGTGCGGAAAGGGCTTTTCTTAGATCGCTAATCTTAACCGAGGATAGCTCGCCATCTTTCATTCGTTTAAGCTCTACGGCACCAGAAGATAACTCGGTCTCCCCCAGAACTATCGCAAACGCGCTACCGGACTTATCCGCAGCCTTCATAGCACCCTTAAGTGATCGATCACCGAAGGCTATCTCGACCTTAAATCCACTCTGCCGAAGGTCTTGGGCTACAGAAAGAGCCATCTCCATTGCGGACTGACCTAAAGGAATAATAAAGAGATCACTTGCGAATTGATTCTCAATCAAAACACCTTCCGCCTCAGCCGCCAAAAGAATTCGATCAACACCTAACCCAAAACCAATTCCCGATAGGTTAGCGCCACCTAACGTCTCCATCAATCCGTCGTATCGCCCACCGCCACCAATCCCTGATTGTGCGCCGAGATCTTCGTGAATGAATTCAAAGGTAGTGCCGGTGTAATAATCGAGACCGCGGACCATTCGAGGATTTAACGTGTAAGTAATTCCCAGTGCATCCAAATAACTACGAACTTGTGCAAAATTCTCGCGAGAAGAATCGGATAGATAGTCCATCAATAGCGGTGCCGATTCCATTTTAATTCGCACTTCTTCGCGCTTATCGTCAAAGAGGCGTAATGGATTAATTGCAGCGCGTGCACGAGTCGGCTCGTCAAGATCAAGTGTCTTAAGAAAAGCTACAAGATCAACCTTGTGCGCAGCCCTGGACTCTGAATCTCCAAGTGAGGTAATTTCAAGGCGGTACTTCTTTAAACCTATATTTTTAAAGGCAGTATCTGCAAGGGCGATGATCTCAGCATCGATTGCAGGATCGTCCAAACCGATCGATTCAACTCCCACTTGGTAGAACTGTCGGTAGCGACCTGCCTGAGGGCGTTCTGCACGAAAGAAAGCACCAGAGTAGAAAACCTTTACAGGCAACTGCGCACGATCTAGTGAGTGTTCGATGACGGCACGCATCACACCCGCTGTTCCTTCAGGACGCAAGGTGATTGATCTTCCGCCTCTATCTTCAAAGGTATACATCTCTTTACTCACCACATCGGTAGATTCACCGACGCCACGTGAGAAGAGATTTGTATCCTCAAAGACTGGCAATTCCATGAGTCGGTATCCGGCCGATTTCGCTGGAGCGATCAGTTGGTCGCGGATCCATTCAAAACTGGCAGAGCGCGGCGGAACATACTCGCTGACACCTTTGGGTGCTTGAATTTGTTCGCGCTTCATGAGCGCAATTGTTTCAGATAAGGATTGGTTCTGCGCTCATATTCAATTGTTGTGTCTGGTCCATGCCCTGGAAGGACGCGTAAATGATCTGCCAGCGGCAGAATCTTCGTCGTGAGCGTTCGCTGCATCGCTTCATGCGATCCCGATGGAAGATCAGTTCTTCCAATTGAGCCTGCAAAGAGAACATCACCACTAATCAAGATCTCGTCATTGACGGTGAACATCAGAGATCCTGCTGTATGACCTGGTGCGTGTATCGCAGTTATATTCAAACCAACAGCGTCAAACCTCTGATTATTCTTGAGCTCACGAACTTCACTAGGCTCACTCCACGCTATGCCACTCAATGATGCGATGAACTCTTCTCCGTGAACAGATTCTGGATGCAATAGCGCTCTGCGATCCTCGCTATGAATATAGGCAGGAATTCCATAACCATCAGCCAAAGGAATTACGGAAAAGGTATGGTCAAGATGGCCATGGGTAAGTAGAACGGCAACTGGCTTAAGCCCCTCTTCTTCGACAATCATTTCGATCTCTGCACTGATATCAGGCATGCCTGGATCCACGATGATGCACTCTGAACCTTTTTCAGCCGCAAGAATCCAGCAGTTTGTCGCATACATCGGTGCGGGATGGACTCGAATCAGCATCTCTCACCCCAAGCTTCCATTTATCACGCTCAATTTTTGAGGCGGTAGTAAGACAGGGTACCTTTGACCTCCCACCATCACCTGCATTAACGAAGGCTTAATCGCCGACGCGCTGAAAGGAAAACTCATGAGCGAACAGAATCCAATTCCATCCCAGGTCATTCCACAAGTAAGTGCAGCATCAGCACTCATTGGTGATCCCTCAGCCTTCGGCCGAGTCGCAGAAGATGGAACCGTATATGTCCGCACATCAGAAGGCGAAAAGGCAGTTGGTTCATATCCAGGTAAGAGCGCTGAAGAAGCTCTGGCATATTTTGTTCGTAAATTTGAAGCCCTAGCTTCCGAGGTCGCACTAACCGCAGCACGCATTACATCTGGTGCGATGGTTCCAGATGATGCATACGAGGCTGTGAAGAAACTTCGTCAGCAGGTTCGTGAACTCAATGGCGTTGGTGATCTCGATGCTCTTGCGGCATCGGTTGAACAGATCGAGCCACTCATCGAGGGGCATCGCGAAAAATTTGAAGCAAAGAAAGAAGCGGAAGCTCAAGCAAAAGCCGCTCGTCGTGAACAGGTATTAGTTGAGAAGGAAAAGATTGTCGCTGAAGCGGAATCTCTTGCTCTTTCCGATAATTGGAAGGCGACTGGCGAACGCTTAAAGACTCTTCTCGAAGAGTGGAAGAGCGCACCACGTCTAGATAAGAAGACTGATGCAGATTTGTGGAAGCGTTTCTCCGCCTCACGAAATAAATTTGATAAGCGTCGCCGTACTCACTTCGCTTCTCTTGAGGCAACTGCTTCGGTCGTTTCTGCTGCAAAGATCGCAATTGTTGAAGAGGCTGAAAAGCTGGCCACTTCTACCGATTGGGTCGCCACCGCTCGACGCTTTAAGGTCTTGATGGATTCCTGGAAGGCAGCAGGACGCGGTAAGCCTAAGGATGACGCCAAGCTTTGGGCTCGCTTTAAAACTGCGCAAGATTCTTTCTTCGCCGCAAAGAATGCTGATCTTGAAAAGCGCGAAGTTTCCATGACTGCCAATCTAGAAAAGCGCGAAGCCCTTCTGCCAAAGATCGAAGCACTAGTTCCATTTACTGATGTGAAGGTAGCAAAGAACCAACTCCGCGAATTGATGCGCGAATGGGAGAAGATCGGCATTACTCCTCGCGATAAGCGCGTTGCTATGGATGCACGAGTGCAAGCGGTAGAGGCTGCAATCAAAGCAGCCGAAACAGAACTTTGGCGCAAGAGTGATCCGGCTGCAAAGGCTCGCGCTGCGGATGTTGTCGCACAGCTGACTGCCGCGATTGAGAACTATGAAGCCGTTGCCGCTAAAGCTAAGGCCGCAGGTAATGAAAAGAAATCTAAAGAGGCTGCCGAGTCCGCAGAAGCACGCAGAGTCTGGCTTGCTGAAGCAGAGAAGAATCTGGCTGAATTTAGTTAGTTTCTAACTTCGATAGACGTCATAGACGCCTTCAACGCTTCGAACAGCGGTAAGCACTGAATCTAAGTGAGTGGCGTCGGCCATTTCAAAAGTAAACTTGGAGATCGCGACGCGATCCTTTGAAGTTGTTACAGATGCGCTGAGAATATTCACATGTTGTTCAGATAGTGCTCGAGTCACATCCGCAAGAAGTCTGGCTCGGTCAAGGGCCTCCACCTGGATGTTCACCAAGAAAAGCGAACCAGCGCCAGCCAGCCAGCGCACTTTAACAATTCGTTCCGATTGGTTATCTCGCAAATCATCGCTATTCACGCAATCACTACGGTGCACCGAGACACCACTCCCCTTGGTGATGAAGCCA
>JBILEX010000004.1:0-15115 GCA_044351895.1 Candidatus Planktophila sp. | reverse complement strand
CCAAGAATTTCATCCCCCGGAACTGGGGTGCAACAACGCGCAAGTTTTACAAGCACATCCCCCACGCCCTCTACCTCAATTGAAGTACTGGATCTGCGAGTTGTTGGAACTCCCGTTGGGATGTTTTCAATAGTCTCTTCAGGATGTGAATCTTCACCACCCATTGCCGAGACTAGTTTCTCTATGATTGATGCCGCAGATACATGGCCATCGCCCACTGCGCTATAGAGAGCGTCTATATCTGGAAAATGAAGATCATGCGCCAGCTCCAAAAGAGCATGACCTGCGAAAATCTTTTGCAAAGGCAGACCCGCCTTGCGCATCTGGCGGGCTATCGATTCGCGTCCTGCATCGATAGCTTCCTCGCGGCGCTCCTTAGAGAACCATGCCTTGATCTTTGAGCGAGCCCGCGGACTCTTCACAAAGTTGAGCCAATCTCGACTTGGACTTGCTGTTAGTGATTTGTTTGTCACTACCTCAACAACGTCACCGTTCGCCAACTTTGTCTCAAGCGGAACAAGTCGACCATTCACTTTCGCACCAGCACAGCGATTCCCAACATCGGTATGCACGGAGTATGCAAAATCAACGGGAGTAGATCCGCCAGGCAGTGCGATCACGCTTCCCTTCGGTGTGAAAACGAAAACTTCTGGGCTCCCCAGATCGAATCTGAGTGCCTCCAGAAACTCTGAAGGATCCTCGGTCTCCTTCTGCCATTCGTGAAGTTGTTTAAGCCAAAGCATCTCAGGAGTGTGCGCTCCAGATGTGCCACCTTCTTTATACTTCCAATGGGCGGCGATACCGAATTCTGCGCGTGAGTGCATCTCGTACGTGCGGATCTGAATTTCTACCGCTTTGCCACTCGGTCCAATAACCGTTGTGTGCAACGACTGATAAAGATTGAATTTAGGCATTGCTATGTAATCCTTGAAGCGTCCTGGGACAGGGCTCCAACGTGCATGTATTGAGCCAAGTACGGCATAACAATCACGAACATCGTTGACCAGAACACGAATGCCAACAAGATCATAGATGTCATTGAACTCTCGCCCGCGAACAACCATCTTCTGATAGACACTAAAGAAGTGCTTCTGCCTTCCTGTGACAGTTGCCTCGATCAGATCATGCTTTAAATCAACATTTACTGCATCAATAACCTCTTGCGTAAGTGCCTGGCGTGCGGGACTTCGTTCAGCAACCAGTCGAGAGATTTCCGCAAACTTCTTTGGTTCTAGAACTTCAAAACTCAGATCTTCAAGTTCCCACTT
Source organism: Candidatus Planktophila sp. (assembly GCA_044351895.1). Taxonomy (GTDB): domain Bacteria; phylum Actinomycetota; class Actinomycetes; order Nanopelagicales; family Nanopelagicaceae; genus Planktophila. The sequence continues at coordinate 13,847 of JBILEX010000004.1, read as the reverse complement.
GAGTGCATTCATTCCTAGGCGATGTGCAAGGGGTGCATAGATATCGAGAGTCTCGCGCGCTTTTCTAAGTGCAGTCTCAGGTGAAACAAACTTCCAGGTCCGTGCGTTATGTAGTCGATCCGCTAATTTGATTACCAGGACTCGGATATCACGCGACATCGCGATCACCATCTTGCGTACCGTCTCAGCCTCAGCAGTTGGTCCGTACGTCAATTTATCTAGCTTGGTGACTCCATCGACCAAGGCAGCAATCTGATCTCCAAAATCAACACGTAACTGATCTAGCGAGTAAGGAGTATCTTCAACAGTGTCATGGAGCAGTGAAGCAATGATCGTTTCTTGATCAAGACCAAGTTCAATCAGAATCTGAGTGACCTCAACGGGATGGGTGATGTAATCCTCGCCGGATTTACGAGTCTGACCTATGTGGGCAGTACGCGCGACGTTAAAGGCACGTTCTACCTCTAATACATCAGCCTGCGGATGATGCTCTTGCAGCCCAGTAATGAGGGGCTTAAGAAGTGCATCCATTGGATCTATCTCTACTTGCGACCTTTACGCTTCGGTTGATTACGAGGACCACGGCGATCTGCTGTAGCTGTCGGAGCAACCTGAACTGATGAGGATGTTGCAGTCGTGCTAACAGCTACTGTGCCACGAGCCTGAACACGCTTTGCTAGCGCAATCATCGCTGGCTCTTTCTCGCGCAACTGAGCAAGAACAGCTGGAGCGATAAAGACAGAAGAGTATGAACCAACGAGCATTCCGATAAAGAGTGCTAGAGAAATATCTTTGAGCGTTCCAGCACCTAGAAGTCCGCCGCCAATGAAGAGAATCGCTCCTACTGGAAGTAGTGCAATCACTGTGGTGTTTATTGAGCGGACAATTGTCTGGTTAACGGCCAAGTTTGTAGCTTGGGTAAATGTCTGCTTACTTGTTGATGTAATCGAACGAGTGTTCTCTCGAACCTTGTCGAAGATAACCACCGTGTCATAGAGCGAGTAACCCAGGATCGTCAAGAAACCAATGACCGTTGCCGGAGTAACATCAAAACCAATAAGTGCATAAATACCAACAGTGATGAGCACGTCGTGAAGTACTGCGACGAGGGCCGCCAAGGCCATTTTCGGTTCAAATGTCATGGCAAGGAAGATCAAGATCACGATGATGAATGCGAGAAGACCATAGAGAGCCTTCTTGGTGATTTCTTTACCCCAGGATGGTCCGATGAGCTGTGTATCGATATCTGCAGCACTCACACCAAAAGTCGAAACTATCGCGGCTTCGACTGAATCAGATTGTGCGTTGGTAAGTGACCCAGTTTGCACGCGAATCTTGTCCTCGCCGATCTTTTGAATAATCGTTTCGCCTGTGACTCCAGCAGATTTAACTGCTGCTCTCGCCTGTTCAACTGTGGCAGTTGTTGTTGGGAATGTATAAGCAGATCCGCCCTTGAACTCGATGCCAAGGTGAAGTCCTTGCAACGTTAGCGCTCCAATTGAGAGCAAAGTGAAGAGTGCAGAGACTATGTACCAGCGCTTTGCATTGCCAACGATGTTGATTGAGGTTTCACCTGAGTAAAGGCGACCACCAAGACCTTTGATTGATGACATGTTATGCCTCCACGCTAGAAGTTGCTCGAGTAACGCCTGAACTCTTGTCAGAAAGACCTGAGAAACGGTGACCTGAACTGAAGAATTTAGTTCGCGCCAAAATTGTCATGAGTGGCTTTGTGAAGATGTACACAACCAATAGATCCACAAGCGTTGTTAAGCCAAGGGCGAATGCGAATCCACGGACGCTGCCAACTGCGAAGAAATAGAGCAGCACTGCAGCAATGATTGATACAGCATCTGCAACTAGGATCGTGTGACGAGCCTTGACCCAGCCACTTTCTACAGCTGAACGCAACGAACGACCTTCACGAATCTCATCGCGTATTCGCTCGAAGTAGACCACGAAGGAGTCGGCGGTAATTCCGATCGCCACGATGATTCCGGCAATTCCTGCAAGGGTAAGTGTGAATCCGATGATCTCGCCTAGAACCAGCGCCAAGAGATAGATCATCACGGCGGCGACTGCAAGAGAACCTGTAACCACAATTCCTAGACCGCGATAGTAGAAGAAGGAATAAATGGTCACTAAGAACAAACCAATTGCTCCCGCCAAAAGTCCAGCGGTGAGTTGTTCAGATCCTAGCGTTGGTGAAACTTGTTGAACTTCTCCACGATCAAAGGCCAATGGAAGTGCACCGTACTTGAGAACGTTTGCTAAATCTTGTGCCTCAACTTGAGTAAATGAACCAGTGATCTGAGCAGTTCCAGAAGGAATGGCTTCGTTGATTCGAGGAGATGATTGAACGAGTCCATCAAGCACGATTGCAACTTGATTTGTAGGTTCAGGTAAAGAAGTGACTCGTGCGGTTAACGCACCAAAAGCACTTGTTCCCTCGTTGTTAAATGTAAGTGAAACGCTCCACGCGCTTCCTGCCTGGGTATCGATTCCAGCAGATGCTTTAGAAATCTGACGTCCGAGTACTTCAGCAGGAGCCAAGATGTATTTGGTACCGCCATCTTTAGAACATGCAGTGATTGCAGCTGCAGGATCGTCAGTACCAGTCCCCTGCAAACTGGCGGCATCAGTACAGTTCAGATTAGCGAAAGCTTGATTAATAGCATCCGACACTCCTGCAACAGGTGTTGCAACAGTTGATGTATCTGCTGACGCAGGAACACCTAAGCCAGAGGCAAGTACTTGACGGAAGCGAAGTTCTGCAGTCTGACCGACAAGATCGACCACACGTCGACCATTTTCGCCCGGAACTGAAATCACGATCTGGCGGTTTGTTCCACTTCCTTGTGCCGTGACTTCACTCTCTGCAACACCAAGTGAGTTAACGCGCTGGCGAATGATCTCAACGGCTTGATCAATAGCCTCCGTCGTCACTTCATTTCCAACTGTTGATGCTCGGGGCTGCAGAGTCACGCTTGTGCCTCCGCGGAGATCAAGACCTAGTCGCACTGATGTCGCATCAGTGATGAAGGATGTTGCGCCTAGCCCGACCAAAATCAGGGCCAGTATCGCCAAGGCACGCCCAGGACGGGCAGAACTCTTTACAACTTTATTAGGTGTGGACATAAGAGCAGAGTCTAGGCCACCAGAGGTGGTGCTCAGATCAATCTGAGGTGGGATCAAAAAGGGTGGCAAGGCTGGGCGGAACGCTGCGACCCAGATGGGTATAGCCCAAAGCCGTTGCAACTCGACCCCGCGGGGTGCGGGCCATAAAGCCATTACGAACTAAGAATGGTTCAGCGACTGATTCAACGGTCTCGGTCTCTTCACCCACAGAGATAGCCAGTGTAGAAAGTCCAACCGGTCCCCCATTGAAACGATCAATGAGAGCGATCAACACTGAGCGATCTAGGCGATCTAAGCCTTGCTCATCAACTTCATACATTTCCAGCGCTTCTTGCGCATGGTCGTGAGAGAGTGAATGTGATCCCTTAACTTGGGCGTAGTCGCGTACGCGCCTTAACAACCTGTTGGCAATGCGAGGTGTTCCGCGAGATCTTCCCGCAATTTCAGCGACCGCTTTCTTATCGATTGTCAGATTTAGAAGCTGCGCGCTTCGCGAGATGACGTGCTCGATTTCGGCAACATCATAGAAATCTAGGTGAGCTGTAAACCCAAAGCGATCACGTAATGGACTAGGTAACAAGCCTGCCCGAGTTGTAGCACCAACTAGCGTGAAATGTGGAAGTTGTAATGGAATTGCAGTTGCGCCTGGACCTTTGCCCACTACAACATCAACTCGGAAATCCTCCATCGCTAAGTACAGCAACTCTTCAGCTGGACGAGGTAGACGGTGGATTTCATCGAGAAAGAGAATTTCGCCTTCAACTAGAGAGGACAAGATCGCCGCGAGATCACCGGCATGTGTGATCGCAGGTCCACTAGTAATGCGGATCGGCGTTGACATCTCCGAGGCGAGAATCATGGCAAGAGTTGTCTTTCCCAATCCTGGCGGACCAGAGAGCAAGATGTGATCGGCAGCTGCACCGCGATTACGTGCCGCGGTAAGAAGGACATCTATCTGATCACGCACTCGATGCTGGCCAATAAATTCCTTGAGCGACTTAGGTCGTAGTGCATTCTCAGATAGCGATTCATCAGTTGCCGCTACCGGATTAACTAAACGGTCCGCTGGTTCGGTCATGATTTACCGCCTGCCAGGGCTGCTTTAAGAAGTTCAGAAAGATCTGAATGCGCTGGATCTAATCCTCGATTTGCATAATCAATTGCAACGATTGAGATTGTGGAATCTGCCTCACGTGCTGAATAACCTAATGAAATCAAGGCCCCTGAAAGCTGCTCTCGCCAGATTGGCTGTGACGAAGAGACTGGAGTTCCTGATGATCCAGAGCGAGATAGCTTGCCCTTGAGCTCAAGCAGAATTCGTTGTGCACCTTTCTTGCCGATGCCCGGAACACCCGAAAGAATAGTTACCGATTCAGATTCAACCGCGTCCGCCAATTGTTCTGGCGAGAGATGGGCCAGGATTGAAAGAGCTACGCGAGGGCCAATTCCACTCACTGTTTGGACAAGTTCGAAAGTCTCTCTCGATGGCGAATCGAGGAAGCCATAGAGAGTCATGGAATCTTCGCGAACAACCATTGAGGTATGCACGGTAAGTGAATTTCCAAGAGTTAGCGTTGTAGCGGCCATCGGTGTGACATGAATGAGATACCCAACTCCAGCAACTTCAAGAATGATGCGATCGCTATGTATGGAACGTATCGTCCCTGTGAGTTGAGCAATCATCGCTTCACCAATTTCGAAATTCTCGTTTTCTCAGCACGTAGTGCTTGCTCAATCTTACTAGTGGCACTGCCACGCCATATATTGCATATCGCGAGTGCCAGTGCATCGGTACTGTCGACAGGTTTAGGCGCTTCCTTCAACGAGAGAATCCGTACGACCATATCTGCAACTTGTGATTTGTTCGCTCGTCCGTTTCCAGTCACCGCTGCCTTAACTTCACTCGGCGTGTGCATCACCACAGGGATCCCACGTTTGGCGGCAAGTAAAAGGGCGATGCCTGCTGCTTGCCCGGTGCCCATCACGGTGCGAACATTGTGTTGCGAGAAAACTCGCTCGACCGCAATGACATCGGGGCGGTGCTTATCAAACCAAGCAATGAGCGCTGCCTCGAGTTCGAGCAATCTCTGCTCTAGCGGAAGTTGGGCAGAAGTTTGAATTACACCGACGTCGACAAGTTCTAACTGAGCACCAGCAGATCCCTTAACGACGCCGATTCCACACCGAGTCAGCCCAGGGTCTACACCCAGAACGGTCCGGCTGGTCTGTTGGCTCATAACTAATAAGTCTAGAACCTACAAAGAGAAGGCTAGGAAAGGCTCGCCATAACTTCATCGGATACATCGAAGTTACTGAAGACGTTCTGCACATCATCGAGTTCCTCGATTGCATCGATAAGTTCAAATACTTTCTGAGCGCCTTCGGCATCAAGTGGAATGCTCATTGAAGGCAAGAATGAAGAATCAGCAGATTCATAATCGATGCCACTTGTCTGCAACGCTGTACGCACGGTTACAAGATCAGATGCCTCGCACACCACTTCGAATGACTCGCCAAGATCATTTACTTCTTCAGCGCCAGCTTCGAGTACTGATTCAAGGATCGACTCCTCGGAGACACCATCTTTCTTTGCAACGATGATTACACCTTTGCGATTGAATAGATAAGCAACTGAGCCAGGATCTGCCATGGATCCACCATTACGTGTAACTGCCACACGGACTTCTGAGGCTGCACGATTGCGATTATCAGATAGACATTCGATCATGAGCGCTACGCCGTTAGGACCATAACCCTCATACATAATTGTTTGATAATCGGCTCCGCCAGATTCAAGACCAGCACCACGCTTTACTGCGCGCTCAATATTGTCAGCTGGCATCGAATTCTTCTTAGCCTTGGCTATCGCATCAAAGAGCGTCGGGTTTCCATCTAGATCAGCTCCACCATTTCGCGCGGCAACCTCAATCGCCTTGATTAGCTTGGCAAAATTTTTTGCACGTCGACCATCAATCACAGCCTTCTTGTGCTTAGTCGTTGCCCATTTGGAATGGCCTGACATGTGACGAACCCCTTTAGTCAATGATGAACTGCACTTACTTTATCGCTACTTGCAGACCTCATCAAAAAAGTAGCGATGGACTGCCAAATCATGCGTAAGCTCTGGATGGAATGAGGTGGCCAGTAGATGATTCTCTCGGACTGCGACCGGGTGCTTCTCCCCCGAAGGTGTAATCACAGTGCTGATAACCTCAACACTGCCACCTAGTTGTTCTACCCATGGTGCTCGAATAAAGACGGCACTCAATTGATGTCCAGCAAAATCTAATTTAGATTCAAAAGAATCCACTTGTCGGCCGAAGGCATTTCTGCGCACAGTCATATCGATCCCGCCGAAGGTTTCTTGTCCCTCAACGCCATCAATTATTCGATCGGCCAGAAGAATCATTCCCGCACATGAGCCACATGTGGGCATGCCTGCGCTGATTCGTTTCTTTAACGGGTCGATGAGTCCATAGTTTTTAGCCAGTAGCGCAATCGTTGTAGATTCGCCACCTGGAAGAATCATCGCGTCGCATCGATCCAACTCGCTTACCCTGCGAACTTCCAAAGCCTCGTGACCGCATGCTTGAACTGCCTGAATGTGTTCACGGAAATCACCTTGCAAAGCAAGAACGCCAATAATCATTGTGAAATCCGGTGAGTGAAAGAACTACCAGCCGCGTTCGGCGAGGCGATGCGGAACCGGAATATCTGCAACGTTGATACCAACCATTGCATCCCCCAGTCCGCGCGATACATCAGCCAAGACCTTTGCATCCTGAAAGAAAGTTGTTGCCTTGACGCAAGCTGCAGCGCGATGGGCTGGATCTCCAGATTTGAAAATACCTGAACCAATAAAGACTCCGTCTGCACCCATCTGCATCATTAGAGCAGCATCTGCCGGCGTTGCGATTCCACCTGCAGTAAAAAGAACGACAGGAAGCTTGCCTGTCTCGGCAACTTCTTTAACGAGAGCGTACGGTGCCTGCATCTCTTTCGCGGCTACATATAGCTCATCTTCGCGCATAGAGGTAAGGCGACGAATCTCGCCACCAATTTTGCGCATATGCGTCATTGCATTTGAAACATCGCCGGTACCGGCCTCGCCTTTGGAGCGAATCATTGCTGCGCCTTCGTTGATACGACGGAGGGCCTCACCTAGGTTCGTTGCACCGCAGACAAATGGAACCTTAAATTTCCACTTATCAACGTGGTTTTCGTAATCGACAGGTGTGAGTACTTCTGACTCGTCGATGTAATCAACACCAAGACTTTCAAGAATTTGCGCTTCTACAAAGTGGCCGATGCGCACCTTTGCCATAACGGGAATCGAAACGGTTGCCTGGATTTTTTCAATCATATCTGGATCGGACATACGCGCGACGCCACCTTGTGCGCGAATATCTGCAGGCACTCTCTCGAGCGCCATTACAGCAACTGCACCAGCATCTTCTGCGATTTTGGCTTGCTCGGCGTTGACGACATCCATGATGACGCCACCCTTGAGCATCTCTGCCATACCGCGCTTAACGCGTGCCGTGCCTGTCTCTTGCGACATTGAATCAACCCCTGGATCTACTTTGTAGTGGACGGTAATTCTAGCGCGAATTGAGGATTCTTCTCGGTGAGAGCTATCCATACCTGCCCGCGTGCGAAGGCTAATTCCGAGCCATCTAGTGCTCGCCAGGTGGTTCCCGATAACTCATCGGGACGTGACCAGGTTGCAGCAAAGTACTGTCCATCGCGTAGAACATAACCTTCACCGCTTCCAACAGTCTTCGAAAATGGAGTTACTCCACCGAATTTATCTCCATACTCGGATGGAACTATCTCAACTAACTGAATAAGAAATGTTGTTGGACCATGTTGGATTCCAGATGCGGACATATTTGCAACTCCATTATTGGAGATAAGCCATCGCTCTTCCTCAGGGCTCCACGTTACTTCATAGGATGCTGCCGGCCAATTGATTTGTGCACCTGTTATTGCAATTCCACCTTTAGGGAGATCGCCAAAGTTCCAACCAATCGAACGAGATACAGCGATCTCGCGTTCGTCACTTCTAACCTTTTCTAGCAAAAGATCGGCGCGAAGCACCATATTTGTAGGAGCTAGACGGGACTCAACACGGGTGTAGATGGTCGGTGACTGACGCTGTGCGCCATAATCATTGAGATTCGCCGCAGAAATTACGGGAAGCATTTTCGATTGCGCTCCACTGTAGGCAAATACGACTCGACCGTATTGTGCGAGTATTTCGATATCTGAAATACGAGCGCTACGAATCGGACCAATCTCGTTTGGTATCTCTGAGGAAAAAATTGCTGCCAATCTGGTTAAGCCACCCTCTACTTGTTCGATATAGACCACATCGGCTCGATCTATTCCGATCTGAGGTCGAGCTGAAACTGTGTCATCAATTTTTACAGCAAGAATCTCACCATCACTTCCCTCTCGACCTGAAAGTGAGTTGTAGGTTGGCTCCACGAAAATGTCCGAGATGAGGCTCTTCTGGGAAGCGGGAAGAAAGGCAAGCCCCGCAATCGAAAGCGAAATGAGTGCAAGGATCACGCTAAAAAGTTTTTTCATCAATCATTCTCGCGAATTAGAAGCCAGTCCCAAGCCCGGGAATCTGAGGTGACGTTGAGTTTCTCTCCGGATGCAAGTGCCTTCTCGTAGATTTCATAGACCTGATTGGCGACAAGACTCCAGTCAAAGCGTTGCGCATGCTCGCGTCCCGCCTCGGCGAGTGCATTACGTTTCTCGTCTTCGCGCAAAAGATCTATAACTACCTTTGCCAAAGATTGTGAATCTTCCGATGCAAAGAGGGCTCCGTATTGGCCGCCACCCAAGAGATCATGGAATGCAGGAATATCACTTGCCACAACTGCTGCACCACCGGCCATCGCTTCGGCGATGATGATTCCAAATGACTCACCACCTGTATTTGGCGCAATATAAAGCGCAATGGATTTAAGGAAGTTTGCCTTTTCGTCCTCCGAGATCTTGCCAAGAAACTGAAAACGAATCCGCAGCTCGGAGTTGATATCTTCAGTAATTTCAGACGGATCGCCGGGGCCGGCGATAAGAACGCGAACGTCGGGAATGAAGCGTGAAATGATTGGGATTGCATCGATGAGAACTTCAAGCCCTTTGCGTGGTTCCTCGAATCGACCAATAAAACCCAGTGTTGGCCCAGCCCACTTATCCTCAACAGATCCATCTCGATACCGATCGGCGAATATTCCGTTTGGGATCACGTGAGCGGTCGTATCCATGTGCTCTTGCAGCGTGTCATACGCAGCCTGACTGACTGCAATCTTCTCGCTCAAACGTTCGATAGCCGGCTCAACAATTGATGCAATTACACGAGTTGTCGCACCTTTCTTTGCTTGCGCATGAAATGTTCCAACGATTGGTCCTTCGCTGGCCCACAATGCCAGCAGCGAGATTGAAGGAACGGCGGGCTCATGCAAATGCAAAATATCAAAGTCATTCTCGGTCAACCAATTGCGCACCCGGGCAAAGGCGGTCGGATTAAAGAGCAATCGCGCGACAGCACCATTAAATGGGATGCCAATCGGTTTCCCTGCGTTAACTAGATACTCGGGGAGGTCATGTTCGTCGACTACTGGCGCTAGGACTGAAACAAAATGACCTTCAGTAATAAAGAATTCAGCCAAATCACGGACATGGTTCTGCACTCCACCCGGAGTATCCCAGCCATAGGGACACACAAGCCCAATTCTTAACTTCTTCATCTGCGCTCCACGAAATCTCTATCAACCCAAATGCGTTGCATCATGTGCCAATCTTGCGGGGAGTTCGTGATCCCATCTGCAAAATTATCGGCGCAGAGTTGCACTGTTGCTTTTACCCTTGATACCTCATCGGGGCCGCCAGGAATCTGAATCTCTCTTAGGTCAACATGTATTCCGGCGTCAGTATACGAAACGAATGCGGTTACTAGGGGTTTTCCTGTTCGAATTGCGAGGATCGCTGGACCAGCCGGCATTCTTGCAACCCCGCCGAAGAATTCAACATTAATTCCACTAGAAGAAAGGTCTCTATCTGCAACTAATGCGATGAGCTTTCCATCACGCGCGCGCTGCATTAAGGTAGGGAAAGCCCGTGAATCAAGAGGAAGAACCTCCATTCCAATAGCCTGTCGATAAGCAAGGAATTTTTCAAAAAGTGCTCGAGGTTTGAGAATCTCTGCAACCGTCACTAGCGGAGCACCCTTAATGCAGAAGTAAGAACCTGCATGATCCCAGTTTCCGGCATGCGGAAGACTCACCACGACTCCAGATTTACTCTTGATTGGATCTAGCAACAAATGTTCGTTGCTAACGGTTACTGTCGAGAGAATTCTCTCCCTTTTCCAATCCGGTGAACGAAATGTCTCCATCCAGTACCGCATGTAGGAGAGAACCCCTCGACGAACCAAATCTTCAAGTTTTTGTGACTCGATTTCTGGAAAAACACGGTTGAGGTTTGATCGTAGGCGACTGACGCTCTTGCCATTCCTTCCATACATCCACAATCCAATTTTGTTGAATAGAGATCGAGCGGTCTTCTCAGATATTCGCCGAACTATGAACCAGCCAAAGAAATACATCCGCGAAATAAAAAAGTCCTTCATTGATCAAACCTTGTGCAGGGCGCGATAGACAATGGCCATGCGCTGTAACACCGTAAAGAGTCCGGCGACCGAGAGCAATCCGAATCCAACGATCAGGGCAAAGTCGACGCCTAGCCCATAAAATCCAATAGCAGTTAAGCTCACAACAATACGTTCTGTTCGCTCAGCGAATCCTCCAGAACATTCGATAGACATGCTCTCTGCCTTTGCGCGGATGTAAGGAATTAGCCCGCCCGAGACAAGCGAAACCAGAATGAGGATAGAGACCGTCTGATCTCGATCGATCATGTAGAGCAAAACTCCGATAAGAATTGCTGCGTCTGTAACTCGATCGATTGTGGAGTCGAGAAAACCGCCCCACGCCGTACCTGTTCCATTTGTTACTCGAGCAATCGCGCCATCAAATAAGTCGCTGAGGGCAAAGAAACAGATCACGAGAGTCCCAACAAATAGATCGCCTCGTGGATAGAAATAAAAGGCAGAACCAAGAGTTCCTATGGCCCCAACGATTGTCACGCCATTTGCTGTAACCCCAGCGCGAACAGCAAGTTTGACCACTGGATTAATTAATCGAGTGACCTGAGGTTTCAAATGCGCGCTAATCATCAAGACCATCGTAGGCTTTAACCCATGCCAACTTCCACATCTGCGCCTGTGAGAATTGCCCTCTTTGGGCATGTGAGCGCTACTCCAGCGGCGCTGACTAAAGCTCTCGGCGAGCAGGGCATCTCCATAGAGGCTGCCACCGAAGATCTCGCTCACGTGGACTGCGCTATTTTTGCTATCAATCCCTCCGCCGGAATAGACGCCGAGACAATCGCCGCCTGGGAGAGTTTTAATGATTATCTGACTCCGCGGATCATGGTTGCATTGGCGCTTCCCGGAGCCGATCTTGATTTCGATGATGCAGTCTTATTGGCAAATCGTGTCTTTGATCAAATGGCCACCCCATATTTAGTGCTACATGGCGATGATGGAACTCCCGCAGCTTTGATTAGTCTTGAAGACCTCACTATTCGCAATTACGTTCATGGAGTTGCTGTCGTTTCTGAGAGTGAACTCGAACATAAAGAGTTGGTTGCCGAGTTTGCACAGGAGTATCGAGATTTAGTTGAGACATCAGGTGAAGACGCTTTTGCTGCTGGTCTTTTCTTCCCAGCTATTCCCGTCAATCTTGAAAGCGGAATCGGTGTCGACGTACTGGTCTCTTATCTCAGAGAATTAAAGTAGAACTACCAGGCAGCTGCCAACTCATTCCGAGTAATCGTTAACAACTGTGGCAATACCTTCGTTTTCCCAATGATGGGCATAAAGTTCGCGTCCCCTGACCAACGTGGAACTACGTGTTGGTGTATGTGTGCAGCCACTCCAGCACCAGAAATTGCTCCCTGATTCATCCCAAGATTAAAGCCTTCGGGCTGTGAAACTTTACGGATGGTTGTCATTGCATGTGAAGTCAGTGCGAAAATTTCTTCACGCTCCTCGTTAGTGAGATCGGTGAGATCTGCAACGTGACGATAGGCACAGATGAGTAGATGACCGGGGTTGTACGGATAAAGATTCATGACTACATATGCGTTCTTCCCGCGATGTACAACAAGACCTTCTTCGTCACCCATCTGTGGGATTTCGCAGAATGGACATGTGATTTCATTTCCTGCTAGAGGACGGTTTTCTCCACGCAAATAATCAAGGCGATGTGGTGCCCACAGACGCGCCCACGCATCAGGCATTCCAGTTGAATCGATGTAATCCATCTCTATACCTGCATGCGAGATGCAACTGATGCCGCTATCTCTGCAATCGCATCAGCTAGAGGAACTCCGTTCTTCTGCTCACCATTTCGGTAGCGGAATGAAACTGCTCCAGCTTTCTGATCTTCCTCACCGGCAATTAGCATGTAAGGAATCTTTTGCATCTGGGCATTGCGAACCTTCTTTTGCATGCGGTCGTCTGACGCATCAACTTCGGCGCGAATACCAGCCGCCTTTAACGCTGCGACAACTTCAAAGAGATAGTCGGTAAATGGTTCCGCGACAGGAATCGCCATAACCTGAACAGGGGCTAGCCATGGTGGGAATGCACCTGAGTAATGTTCTGTAAGTACACCAAAGAATCTTTCGATGGAACCAAACAGTGCGCGGTGAATCATTACCGGACGTGCACGTGATCCATCGTTTGCAGCGTATTCAAGTTCAAACCTCTGCGGTAATTGGAAATCAACTTGGATTGTAGACATCTGCCACGTACGACCAATCGCATCCTTAGCCTGTACTGAAATCTTCGGTCCGTAGAACGCAGCTCCACCTTCATCATTAACAAGTTCAAGATTCTGCGCAAGGGCTGCTTTGCGAAGCGCATCCGTTGCTGCCTCCCAGTCCTCATCAGAGCCCACAGACTTGTCAGGGTTTCGAGTCGAAAGTTCAAGATAGAAATCTTCTAGCCCATAATCACGCAAAAGATTAAGTACGAAGGTCAGCAGTGAATCAAGCTCTCCCGGCATCTGATCTTTCGTACAGTAAATATGTGCATCGTCCTGGGTAAAGCCACGCGCACGAGTAATTCCGTGGAGAACTCCTGATTTCTCGTACCGATAGACAGTTCCAAATTCAAAGAGACGTAACGGGAGTTCTCGATATGAACGACCACGAGAGCGATAGATCAGATTATGGAATGGGCAGTTCATCGGCTTCATGTAGTACTGCTGGCCCGCACGCTTAATGGTGCCATCAGCGTGGTGCTCTTCATCAAGAATCATCGGTGGGTACATGCCCTCGGCATACCATTCAAGGTGACCAGAGGTTTCAAAGAGTGCTGCCTTAGTTATATGTGGCGAGTAAACAAACTCGTAGCCTTCTTCTTCATGACGCTTGCGCGAATAATCTTCCATCGCACGGCGAATAATTCCGCCCTTGGGATGAAATACCGCAAGACCGGATCCAATCTCTTCAGGAAATGAGAAGAGATCGAGTTCTTGTCCCAGTTTTCTATGATCTCGCTTTTCAGCCTCTGCCAGCATTTCAAGATATCCATTGAGCTCATCTTGAGACGGCCACGCAGTTCC
>JBILEX010000027.1:0-9021 GCA_044351895.1 Candidatus Planktophila sp. | reverse complement strand
GATAATCGAGAGCAGCCCTGCTGAAACAACTAAGCCATAAAATGGAGTTGCAGGATTCTGCAACTTTTTCTTCGCCACTGCCTTACTCATCTCAAAGCCTTTCGCACTGCATCACTAAACCGATCGCCACGATCAGCATATGAAATAAATTGGTCCATTGAGGCACATGAAGGTGCCAGTAGAACCGTGTCCCCCGCCGTCGCACAAGATTGCGCAGCAGAGACAATTGCCTCCATAAATGTGTTCGACACTCCCCCTCGCTGATAATCAGATGGCGGATCGACAGCAATTACCTTCACATGCGGCGCATGTTTAGCCAGCGCTGTGGCAAAGAGTTCTCGATCTGTTCCAATGAGAATCGCGGCCTTAATGCGTGAATGTGCGCGTTCAACTAAAGCGCTGACGTCAGCTCCTTTTGCTAAACCGCCTGCAATCCAGATGACGGAGAAAACGGAAAGTATTGATGCAGTAGCTGCGTGTGGGTTGGTAGCTTTGGAATCATCAATCCATGTGATGCCATTCTCCTCAGCTATCACTTCGATGCGATGGCGACCGAGCGTGAATTCAGATAGCGCTGTGCCGATTGCCTCGTGTGAGACCCCTACGGTTCGGGCTAGACCCGCGGCTGCTAGTGCGTTGGAAACGTTATGTGGAACCGTGGGCTTCACATCAGTCAACTCTGCAAACATCGAAGCTTCTTGCGGATCTGAAACAAAGGCTCGATCAACAAGGAGTTCTTCAACAACACCAATTTCTCCTGGAGCGGGTGTATCCAGAGAGTAAAAGACTTTTCTGCCGTTCCAATGAGTTGTGCGAGTGACTACTTCTGCATCGTCACCATTGAGTATCGCTGTCATTGAACGATCAAGGATTGAAATCTTTGCTTGGGCGTAATTCTCAAAACTGCCGTGCCAATCAGTGTGATCGTCTGCAATATTGAGAATTGCGGCAGCAACGAACTCTGCACGTTGTAGCCAATGAAGCTGAAAACTTGAAAGTTCTAGCACAAGTACGTCATACGCTTCATTACCTTCAACGCATTCAATGACCGTCGTGCCAACATTGCCACAAGCAACGGCGTGAAGCCCTCCTGCGCGCAATGCTGCCGCTGTCATTTCAACAGTGGTTGTCTTCCCGTTTGTTCCTGTGAGGGCTATCCACTTCTGTGACGGATATCGTTCTTCCTTAATGGCCCAGGCAAGATCAATTTCATTGAGCAAGGCAACGTGAGCGGCCTGCGCTTGGGCAATCAGTGGATGACTCTCTTTCCAGCCAGGTGAAATGAGAACAAAATCGAAGTCAGAAACATTTACATCTGATGGCTTAACGATCTGGAATTCGCTATTTGCAATCTCTGATTCATCAACGAGAGTGACCTCAGCCTCCCGAGCAGTAAGTGCACGAGCAGATGCACAACCAGTTACACCTGCTCCAAGAATAAGGATCTTCTTTTGCTGTAGATCTCGGGAGAAGCTCATTGGTGATTCCGCGCAGCGCCTTTAGCCTGCGATCCAATCTGCGTAGAAAAGTCCTAGGCCAGCAGCAACACAGAGGCCAGCGATAATCCAGAAGCGAATAACGATCGTTACTTCGCCCCATCCCAACAGTTCAAAATGATGATGTAGTGGAGCCATCTTAAAGACTCGTTTTCCACCAGAAATCTTGAAGTAGAGGGTCTGAATAATCACCGACATCGTGATGATAACGAAGAGCCCGCCCAGCGGAATCAAAAGCAATTCAATACGTAGCATGATTGCAATTCCCGCGAGTGCTCCACCAAGTGCAAGCGATCCTGTATCGCCCATAAATATCTTTGCAGGCGATGCATTCCACCAAAGGAATCCAGTGCAGGCACCTGCAAATGCAGCAGCAAGCACTGCAATATCAAGAGGGTCTCTTACTTCATAACAATTGATGCCGGGTGCGACTGCGCAACTCTGGCCAAACTCCCAGACGCCAATCAAAATAAATGAGATGAATGTAAGGACTGAGGCACCAGATGCGAGACCATCGAGACCATCTGTGAGATTCACACCGTTACTTGTCGCCGTGACCATCAGAGCAACCCATACAATGACAAAAACTGCACCTAGTGTGATCGAAGTGTCTCTGACGGTTGATAGCTGAAATGAGATTGGAGTTAATCCATCTGAATCAGCAAACTTTGTTCCGAAGTATGCAAATATTGAGGCCACAACAAGCTGGCCAAGAAGTTTTTGGCGCGAGTTCAGACCCTGTGATTGCTTTCTTGAAACCTTAAGCCAATCATCTAAAAACCCGACAAATCCCAGAGCAACTACAAGTCCAATTACCAACGCCGCAGAGGCTGTGATGGCATTTCCACTAATTAAATGTGCGATCAGATATGCAGTGATGGCAGCGAAGATGATGATGATTCCACCCATTGTGGGTCTTCCGCGCTTAGTGTGGTGAGAAGACGGACCATCATCGCGAATGATCTGGCCATACCCCTTCTTTACTAATCCACGAATTAAAAGGGGTGTACCAAAAAGTGAGAGTAAGAGTGCAAAGCCACCGGCGGCAAGGATTGTCTTCACTGTTCCACTCCCCCTGCTGCTATTTTTCTCTTCACAACTTCTTCAATCTCATCTGCAAGAATTTCAAATCTCTCTGAACGTGAGGCTTTTACAAGGATCACATCCCCCGGCTCGATCTGCTCTGCAATGGCACGAGCACCGTCACGATCACAGAGATGCAAGATTGTCTGACCTTCGATCTTTTCAACGGGCTGATAATCCGGTGCATCTACACAGACAAGATGATCAATTCCCATCTGATAGGCAAGGGTGCCAACTTGTTGATGGGCTGAGGCTGAAGACTCGCCGAGTTCGGCCATTTTTCCTAAGAACGCCCATGCACGTCCCCCTCGCTCTTGCGCAAAAAGAATCAGGGTTCGCAGCGCCGCCTCGACCGCATCTGGGCTTGCGTTATATGAGTCATTTATCAGGAGGACCTCAGAGAATTCACGAATTTCCATTCGCCACTTGCTCTCGACCAGTGCTGTTGAGAGTGCAGTTGCAATCGAATCGATAGAAAAGCCAAGGGCTGTTCCTACCGCTGCGCAAGCAAGTGCATTTGAAATTTGATGTTCACCCACTATGCGCAGACCAACCGCTGCTCGACCTTCTGGGGTTACCAAATCAAAGTGTGGGCGACCTTCACGCATTTCAACTTCGGTAGCTCTGACATCATCTGCGTGCCCACTACCGAAGGTTAATGTGCGCCCAGAGTGGAGAGATTTCATTGCTTTTGTGAAGGAATCATACTGACCCAAAATCGCGATCCCAGAATCCGAAAGTGAAGAAATCAATTCTGATTTTGTCTTTGCAATCGTTTCGATTGATCCGAATTCACCTACATGCGCCATTCCTACTCGAAGAACTACGGCAATATCAGGTTGCGCAATTGATGCAAGATGGGCGATGTCTCCCGAATGTCGTGCGCCCATTTCGACGACTGCATACTTGGTTGTTGGCGAACATTCTAATAACGTGAGTGGGACACCTAATTCATTGTTGTAATTTCCGGAGGGTGCAACCGTTTGACCATGCTGTGAAAGCATGTGGCGTAGAAGATCTTTCGTCGTGGTTTTACCTTGTGAGCCAGTGATACCAATTACTTTTAAGTCCTTTAGCTCTGATCTGACAAATCGCGCTAACGACGTAAGCGCCGCAGTCACATCTTGTACAAGAATATGTCGTTGCGGGACTGCATGAGATGTTATTGCAAGAACAGCACCCTGCGAGATGGCATCGCCGACGAAATCGTGGCCATCCACCTTCTCTCCTCGAATTGCCAGGAAGATTCCACCCTTTTCAACTTCTTTAGATTTTAAGGACGGGCCAGCCGTCACAAGAATGTCCTCACCAACCAAAGTGCCGCCAACGACTTGAGCTATCTGCGAAGCCAACATAGAAATCATCGCAGCTCCTTTAGGATTTCTCCGAGAACGAGGCGATCATCAAATTCTATTTTTGCACCATTGATTTCTTGGCCGTTCTCGTGGCCCTTACCTAATACAAGAAGAGTGTCACCTGGTTTGCAGATGGAAACGGCATAAGCAATCGCTTCACGACGATCAACGATTACTCGAGAGGGTTCAGAAATCTGAAGCTGCTTAGTCATATCTTCCAGAATTTCTTTTGGATCTTCACTTCGCGGGTTATCACTTGTGAAGACAGCAACCCCGGCTTCTTGAATCAGAGCGCTTCCCATTAATGGTCGCTTCGACGAATCGCGGTCTCCCCCACAGCCAAGAAGAGCAATTACCTTTCCAGATGTGAACTCTGCTGCGGTTGTAATGACATTTCGCACCGCATCTGGAGTGTGGGCATAGTCAACTAGCGCTGTGAAATTTTGACCACGATCTACAGCTTCCATTCGTCCAGGTGCACCATGAAGCTTGGGAATAATCGCAGCACAATCGAGCGGATCAATACCGCACTCAATGGCCATTGCTAGAACTAACAGAATGTTATCTAGATTGAAATAGCCATGAAGTGGTGTCCAACTTTCGATCAAAATTCCACCAACGCCTCTGGCGGTAAAGGTGGTTCCGCTAGAACTTGGTGTAATTGAAGTGAAGTGCCAGCTCGCTTTGGGATTGTTGCGAGATAAGGATGTAGCAGGAATTCCGCACTCGCTGTAAAGGCGTAGCCCAAATTCAGAATCGATGTTTATGAACGCTTGGTCTGCATACTCCAAAGTAAAGAGACTCGCCTTAGCCCTGTAGTAGTTCTCCATGTCATGATGAAAGTCAAGGTGATCTTGCGAGAGATTTGTGAATCCAACCATCGCAAAGCGCGCACCAACCATGCGTTGCATTACCATCGCATGACTTGAAACTTCCATTACAAGATGGCGAAGGTGTCTTTCACTCATTGTTGCAGCGATCGATTGGAGTAGATCTGCTTCAGGAGTTGTTCGTGCACTTGTGACTCGATCACGTCCAATGCGTGTCTCTACAGTCCCGATCAGTCCACTATCTCTTCCAGCTTCTTGAAAGAGTTGGTAGAGCAATGTGCTTACTGTTGTCTTGCCATTAGTTCCTGTAATTCCGATGCTGACCATTTCCTGCATTGGTTTCCCGTACAGGCTCGCGCTAACGAGTGCGCCAGCGATCCTGGCATCAGGAGTGATAATCAATGGCAACCCTTCGGCAAACTTCGCGCCTTGTGAATCAGTGAGTATTGCTCGAGCCCCTAGAGAGATTGCATTGGCGGCAAACTGTGCGCCGTGAGATTTTTCTCCAGGATAAGCAAGGAAGAGATCTCCTACTGCTACCGAGCTATCATTTGATGTTGCCCCAGAAAATGTGAGAGTTGGATCAAGATTTGTTTTCACACCAATAAGTCGAGAAATTTCTTCGACGGTAATGGCGTGGTCAAGGAGTGGGCGCATGGCTTATCCCCTCGAACTCGCTTGAGTAATCTTAACCTTCTGCGTTTTTTTATCTTCGCGAGCCTTCTTCTCTAACTCAGCCTGGTTTAAAGCCACAGGAAGAAATGTGGTTCCAGTTGGTGCGATGTGTCGACTCTGTAGTACAAAGGTCATTACCTTCTTAAAAACAGGACCGCCAAGAACGCCGCCATAGTGGCCTCCCTTTGGAGCTTGAATGGTTACGTTGATAACGAAAGCAGGAGCATCAGCGGGTGCGAAGCCGATAAAGGATGCTGTGTATCCGCTGTAGCAACCACAGTTCTCCTCATAGCGCCACGCTGTTCCAGTCTTTCCAGCAACTCGATATCCAGGGATCGCCGCACTTGGCGCAGTTCCGTGGGAGGAGACAACGCTCTCCATCATGAGGCGCATCTTTGCTGCAGTAGATGCGCTCACAACTTGAACGCCTTTTTCATTTTTGAATTGAGTGAAGTTACCGGATGCATCACTGGTTCCAGCAATCACTGTTGGAGAAACTCGAATTCCGTCATTTGCAATGGTTGCAAAGATACTTGTTGCTTGCATCGCATTAAGTGAATATCCCTGACCAAACGCAACTGTTGGAGCGGTCGTTCCGGACCAATCTTTGACTGCTAATAATTTTCCAACATTCTCACCTGGCAGGCCCACACCTGTCTTTAATCCAATTCCAAATTTAGTGAGGTAAGAGTGGAGTGTGTCATTACTCATGGTCTCCGCAATTTTGATAGTTCCAGTGTTACTCGACTCAGCAAGAATTCCTGCTGTTGTTAACTTCTTAAGTGCGTGGCGCTCGTGATCTTTAAAGTCTTCACCACCACGACGAATCTTGTATGGAACATCAAAGACTGTCTCTGGGGAGATTTTCCCCTCTTCTAAAGCAGCAGCCAGCGTCATAATTTTTCCAGTTGAGCCGGGTTCGTATACATCCTGGACTGAAGGATTACGCATCAACTCCAGAGACACCTTCCTGGTGTCATTTGGGTTAAAGGTTGGAGCAGTTGCATGAGCTAACACTGCTCCTGTTCTTGGATCCATAACAATTACGGTGCCGCTACTGGCGCGAGCCTTTTTTACCGCTTCGGCAATTGCTTGGGATGCAACCCATTGAATGTCGCGATCAATGGTGAGTCTTACTGTAGTTCCAGCTTGAGCTGCAACAATTTCAGATTGTGAGCCAGGGATTTCTGCTCCACGTCCTCGTGCATATGAATAGGCGCCAGGAATTCCAGTGATTGATGAATTCATACTCAGCTCAATGCCCGAGGCACCCAAACCGTCTTTGCGGACGAATCCAACAAGAGATGAGACGAGATTCCCCGAAGGATATTCACGTATGTAGTTACGTTCAGGAAAGAATCCCGCGATGCGCTTGTCGTAATCCTTATTACTCAATGTTGAATTGTATTTGTCAATCGCGAGGGAAAGACGATTCCAGGTACTTGGTTCAGCACTCTCAAGCACCATCGAATAACGCTTGACTCCTGTGATCGAAGCGATTACCTCTTCTTCGGTAAGTCCAAGAATTGGCGCGACAAATGCTGCTACTCGAGCATGATCCTTGATTAACTTCTGGTCCACAACAATATTGATTGCTGAAACGCTTCGAGCGAATGCGACCCCATTGATATCGGTGATATCCCCTCGAGGAGCAGGAATCACTCGAGTCGACTCCATCTCATTTACTGCCTTGAGAGTGTATTCAGCAGATTGAATACCTTGGATCTGTACAAGTCTTGCAGCAAAGAGCATAAAGATGACTAATAAGATAATAAATAGTGTGCGAATACGCTTCATCAGCAGATCAAAATTACCCACGCTTTATCCCGCTCTCATCAGTGATAACAGGAATATCTTGAGTCAAATTCAGGAAGGTCGGATTTTCTGATGGACTCATGCCTAAAGCTGCTGCCTGATTCGCTAAAGCTTGCGGGGATGAGTAAGTCTCCATTTTGCGCGAGATCGCCTCACGTTGATCAGCAATCATCTTTGACTCATATTTCAATTCTGAAAGTACGAACGCATCCTGTGCCAATAGTGTGTTTACGCCAAGGAGTGCAAGGAACCCAATAACTGCAACGATCGATACAAACTTAGCGAAGTACTTTTGCGTAGCTTGTACTCCTTCAGATGACTGAGGAACGATTTTG
Organism: Candidatus Planktophila sp.; assembly: GCA_044351895.1. Classification (GTDB taxonomy): domain Bacteria; phylum Actinomycetota; class Actinomycetes; order Nanopelagicales; family Nanopelagicaceae; genus Planktophila. Next base: position 1,432 of record JBILEX010000027.1, on the reverse strand, counting down.
AGTAGCGCACGAGATGAATGTATGACCACTCTTTCGCGGGTCTGTTGAGCAAGGGCAGCGATAGACATTAGGCAGCCACTCTCTCTATCGCACGAAGGCGGACCGATGTCGAACGTGAGTTTTCATCCTGCTCGGCTTGACTAGCTTTCTCGCTCGCCTTGATCACAAGCGAAAACTTTGCGGCAAATTCTGGAAGGTCCATAGGAAGATCGCGAGGGCTCTTTGAGGTCGATGCCTCTACAAAAAACTCCTTAACAATCTTGTCTTCAAGTGATTGAAACGACATCACAACTACCCGGCCACCAACTTCAACCAAATTCAAGGCTTGCGGAATCGCACGAGTAATTGCACCAAGTTCGTCGTTGACTGCAATACGTAGCGCCTGGAAGGTGCGCTTTGCGGGATTGCCTCCAGTGCGACGAGTTGCAGCAGGAATACTTTCTTTAACTAGCGCCGCCAATTGCATGGTGGAGTTAAGCGGTGCCAGTGCGCGTGCCTTAACGATATTTTCAACAATTCGTGTGGCGAATTTTTCTTCTCCAAAGGCGCGCAGAATCTTTACCAAAGCACCCGGTTCGTAGTGATTAACAATCTCATACGCAGTAATGACCTGCGTGCTATCCATACGCATATCTAGTGGTGCATCGTGAGAGTAAGAAAAGCCACGATCTGTTTCATCTAACTGCATTGATGAAACTCCCAGATCAAAGAGAACTCCAGAAAGCTCTGAGTATCCATGGGAAGCAACAACATCGGTAATACTGTCGAAGACTGCGTGTGAAGTTTTTAAGCGATCACCAAAGATTGACAGACGTTGGCGTGCTTGCAAAAGTGCGCTTGGATCGCGATCAATTCCAATAACGATCAGCTCTGGGTAGCGAGAGAGTAGGGCTTCTGTGTGTCCACCTAATCCGAGTGTTGCATCAACAACAACTGGTGAGCGAGAAGATTCGATTGAAGGTGCGAGGAGATCAACGCAACGATCTCGCATTACTGATATGTGCTTCATCTTCTCCCCCATTCCCTATCTGCTTCTTTACTTTTTCTGTATCGCTCTCTCAACTCTGGTCACCGCCGGCCGACGGATCTCACGAAAGCGACGCCGGGGAAGGGGCGCCGCTGTCGGCCTTAAAACCTAGGCATTGGGTCGACGGTGGCCACAATCGAGAGAGCTCTATGTAATTGTTTTCTTACTTTTCTATTTCTATTCAGTTGTGTTTTTTGCTTAAAAGAGTCCTGGAAATACCTCTTCTGAAACATCAGCAAAACCTTCTTCACGATCTGCCAAATATTTATTCCATGACTGTGCATCCCAAATTTCAACGCGAGTATTTGCGCCAATAACTACGCACTCTTTTTCGAGTCCTGCATATGTACGAAGACCTTGTGGAATCGTGACGCGACCTTGACGATCAGGTATTTCATCGTGTGC
>JBILEX010000024.1:0-9566 GCA_044351895.1 Candidatus Planktophila sp. | reverse complement strand
GAACCTTTCTTTTCCAGCTCAGAAACCGCATCAACAATAATCTGCATCGCCTCTACGACGCCTACATAAAAATCTGGTGGGATGACGTGAAGGGCAACCATGTCTCCGCGGAACAGCTCGATCTGTGATTGGGCTAGTTCCTTCCAATCAACGCCATCTCGCTTCGCTCTTTCAAGAAGTGGATCATCGATATCCGTAATGTTCTCAACAAATGCGACCCGAGCACCACCGAAACGCAAGAATCTGTTTATGAGATCAAAGGTGACATATGTAGCAGCATGCCCAAGATGAGTTGCATCGTATGGAGTGATTCCACAGACATAGAGCCGGTAAAAGTTTTTAACCGGGAGAGGTTCTACTTTCTGACTCGCGGTGTTAAAGAGCGACAGTGGCGCAAGGTAGCCGTTATTACTTGCACGCAGAGGTAACTCTGCCCACGATTTCATAGCCAAATCCTAATATGCTGGCCAGGGAATAGCCGGCCAATCTTCACTAGGTAAAGGCATAATCCCTTCGGACCGAAGTCTTTCAATGCGAATTCGAGTTGTCTCAATCTCTAATTCAGTCAGATGCGCACTTAAAGCATTTGCTCCTTCGTCAATAACCTTTGTGGTTCTATCCAATATCCGAATCTCTTCCGCCGTTAGTGAATCACCGGCCCATTGCCACAACACAGTTCGTAACTTATCTTCTGAGTGGAAAGTAACGCCATGATCACATGCAAATAGATGCCCACTCTGATCCGGCAACAGATGACCGATCTTGCGATCAGTATTATTTATGATCGCATCAAAGAGAGCCAACAATCGGAGTTCACTTCTATCTTGGGCAAAGTAGCTGGCGAGATCGATGCTGTCATCGATATCAATCCAGCGTTGAACCATGCCAAATCCCGCAGGTCCTTCACGCAGAATTGTTGGCGGAACTAAATCGAATCCAGTTCTATCGCTGAGCAAGAAGGCGGCATATTCACGATCGGCGAGAGTTCCGTCCGGAAAATCCCACAATGGTCGCTCCCCTGCAACTGGTTTATAGATGACCTCGAGCGATACTCCATCGAGATGCATCACTCCGAATAGCGTTGCATTTGAAGCGTCGACTAATCGCCCTGTAATTTCTAGGTCGCCTTTGGCTAGATGGTCCAAACTTTTCTCGACCCATGAATCATCCACACTCATCTTCGATAGCCATTTGCTCGCGGACAGAGATGTCCTCTTGGATCAATTGGCGAGATGCAGAAAGGACAGAGCGGACGGCCAGCAGCGACTAGCGCCATTGTTCTCTGTGCAAAACCTAGCGCCATCGAAAGATCAAGATGAATCTCAACTACCGGTCCTGAATCTTCGCCATCATCATCTGAATCCTCGGAACGGAAAGAGATCTCGATCTCAAGAAGAGAAGGATCAAAAGCAATTCCAATAGCTCCAACCACAAACTCACTATCCAGTGGCAGTTCAAGCGGCTGATCGTCAGAAGGTGCAGGCTTGACGGCGCTGAGCGGGGCGCTCTTCTTTATTTCACGAATGATCGTGGTGACTCTCTCTGCGAGTGCAGCTGCCTGTGACTTCTCAGTTGCTAATGAAACGAGCACATTCCCTTGACGCACCTGAAAGTAGAACTCTCGCTCACCTGGGGCACCGATTGTGCCGACTATAAAGCGGTCGGGTTTATCGAAAGACCATTGCTGTGAACTCATCGAGTGGAGTTTCCCGTTGAACCACCGAGAGCTGATTGATTCGAAGATTTTGTTGAGGTGAGAGATCCCTTGGCATCGTTGAATCGCACCAAACGACTGACTCCGGAGTCTGTATCAATTACCGTGATGGATGCTGGTTCGATAACTAAGCGTTGAAACTGGTCCAAATGCATTCCGAGACAGTGCGCGACAATTGACTTAATTACATCGCCGTGACTAACCAGTAAACGTGGGCCCTTACCTTTGATTGCATTGAGACGATAGAAACCAGAGAGCGCTCTTTGCTGCATTTGGAGTAGAGACTCTCCATCGGGAAAGATCATTTGACTTGGGAAATCTTGAACAACTTTCCACTGAGCTTTACGTTGTAATGAAGCGAGTGATTTACCACTCCAACTTCCATAATCGACTTCTGAAATCGACTCGTCAACGACTAGATGAACCTTCGCACTATTCGAAGAAAGCCACGGATCGATTGTTTCCCGACACCGCTGTAAGGGGCTGATTGCAACTTCATCGAAGCGAATTGATCCAAGTCGATCAACAAGATCAAGAGCCTGCGTTTTCCCCGTTTTACTTAAACTGATTCCAGCTGTTCGACCAGCCAGTAAATTCTTTTCATTGGCAATGGAATGTGCATGCCGCAACAGAACGATTCGTGCCATTTCCCAAGATTAACGCCCTTTGTCGCAGTTGGCTTGCTAGGGTGAGAACTATGGAAATTAGACGTGCGGGAAAGAGTGGGCTTGAGATTTCCCGCCTTGGTCTAGGCACAATGACGTGGGGCCGCGATACGGATACACATGAAGCGGCTGAACAGATGCGCAGTTATATCGAGGCCGGCGGGAACTTCATTGATACCGCGGCAAGCTATGCAGATGGGGACTCAGAGCGTGTAATTGGCGGGCTCGTTGGAACTTTCTTCAATCGTGATGATGTCGTTATTGCTACCAAGGCAGGAATATCGTTTCCGTTAGGTGTGAGAAATGTAAACAATTCACGTCATTTTCTAATTAGCGAACTTGAGAAGTCTCTCTCCCGTCTGGGAACTGACTACGTAGATATTTGGCAGATTCACACATGGGATACAGAAGTGGCTCTCGAGGACACACTCTCAGCTTTGGACTTTGCTTACTCATCTGGAAAAGCACGCTATGTTGGAATCTCTAATTTCAATGGATGGCAGAGCGCTAGAGCGATCTCGCTACAGGAGGCCAACACCGCAAAAGCTCCGATTGCAACCATCCAGAGTGAGTATTCGTTGCTTAATCGATCCCTTGAAAATGAAATTCTCGAATGTGCTTCTCAGTTGGGGGTCGGAATCCTTGCCTGGTCGCCACTAGGTCGAGGAGTTCTTACTGGAAAATATCGGAACTCAATCCCTGCCGATTCACGAGGTGCAACGCCTCATTTCGCTAACTTCATCTCGACGTACCTCAACCGAGATAGCGCACGAATTGTAGAAGCAGTTGCTGCTGCAGCCTCAGGATTAGGTTACTCCCCGCTTGAAGTCGCACTTGCTTGGGTTCGTGATGCACCAGGAGTAACCAGCGCAATCGTAGGAGCACGAACAGGGGCCCAATTACGTGGGGCACTTACAGTTGAAGAGATAGTTCTTCCAGATGTAGTGAGAACCGCACTCGATGAAGTATCAAGCGGTCTCTAAGAAATCCTTCAACACATTTACACCAAATCGCAAACCATCGACGGGGACTCGCTCATCAACTCCGTGAAAGAGCGCCATAAAATCTAACTCTGGATCTAGCTTTAGCGGTGAGAATCCGTAACCAATGATTCCGATCTTTGAGAGAGCTTTGTTATCTGTGCCACCACTCATCGTGAATGGGACTGGAATTCCATCACCATCATGTTTGATGAGCGCCGCACACATAGCATCAACCAGATCGCCTTCGAACGGAACTTCAAGTGCAATGTCGGTAACGATTGTTTCTATACGAATATCAGGTCCGACGATCTCACGAATGGTCGCATTCATCTCATCTTCATAACCCGGAAGGAAACGCCCATCTACAACGGCACTTGCCTCTCCCGGAATGACATTTTCTTTGTATCCGGCAGATAACATTGAAGGATTAGTTGTGTTCTGCAGAGTTGCGCCAATCATTCGTGAAGCGCTTCCGAATTCGGATAAAAGCGGACGCAGATCCTTGAGGTCAAATGGCTTGCCTGAAGCTTTTGCAACGGTTTCAAAGAGGCGTTTCACTGTTGCGGTATATCTCTGGGGCCATTCGTAGCGACCGATCTTTGCAACTGCCTCAGTAAGCGCTGTGATCGCATTTTCATTATTGATCACTGAGCCATGTCCTGCGCGACCCTGCGCTACCAAACGCATCCAGTGAATGCCCTTCTCTGCTGTCTCAACAAAGTAGAAGCGCTTTGCATTCGGAAGTGTTATTGAGAATCCACCAACTTCGGAGATAGCCTCTGTGCATCCAGCAAATACCTCAGGGTGCTCTGCGACCATCCAGCGAGAACCAAAACTGCTACCGGCTTCTTCATCAGCGAAGAATGCAAGTGTGATTGGACGAGAAGGTTTGTATCCAACCTTCGCCCAATGACGCACAACCGCGATGATCATCGCATCCATGTTCTTCATGTCGACAGCGCCGCGTCCCCAGATGAAGCCATCTTTGAGAATTCCACCGAACGGATCAACACTCCAATCTTCTGCCATCGCAGGGACTACATCGAGGTGGCCATGTACTACTAGGCCGGGACGTTCGGGATGAGTGCTCTCAAGATGGGCGATCACATTGCAGCGATTTGGTGCTGATTCAAAAACAGTTGATTTAATTCCGACTTCAGCGAGTTGTGCAACGACGTACTCCGCAACCGCTTTCTCGTCTCCCCTACCCTCTCCAAAATTGACACTTGGAATTCGGATCAACTCTTGGCAAATACGGATTGCTTCGCCTTCAAGTTCTTCCCGTAGGGTATTTTGATCTGTAGTCATGGGCCAAGTATCCATCAAGAGCGCTCATGTGTCATTGAAAATGACCGCTTTGCCTTGAACTCAAGGGGTTGATATTGTTTGTCCACTTGATCAACCTTGTGAGTCGAAAGGCTAGGAAAGGTTTTTTTGCGGTCAAGGAATTTATACTCGTCCGGGTGGCGGAATTGGCAGACGCGCTAGCTTGAGGTGCTAGTGCCCGCAAGGGCTTCGGGGTTCAAGTCCCCGTTCGGACACGTTACAAGAGTGAGGGTGATCTAGGTGAATGTAGAACAAGCCCTGTCACTTATTCGCACCATTGCCGATTATCCAAAACCGGGAATCCTTTTTCAGGACATCACCCCAGTGCTCAGCAACCCTGAGGCCTTCAATGTAGTTGTACGAGCCCTCGCAGAAGTTGATCCCGACAGCTCGGTTGTCGCTGGAATCGAGGCGCGTGGTTTTATCTTTGCCAGTGCGATAGCGGTAGCTAAAGAATGTGGATTTGTTCCAATCCGCAAAAAGGGAAAACTTCCATTCACGACATATTCAAAGCAATACGGTCTTGAATACGGTGTTGATGAAATTGAGATTCACACAGATGCCTTTAAGCCCGGTTCAAAAGTTCTACTAGTCGATGATGTACTAGCAACTGGCGGAACGCTGGTTGCAGCGATTGAACTAGTTAAGCAAGCTGGCGGAATCGTCACCGATATTGCCGTTCTCAGTGAGATCACATTTCTGGGAGGCCGCCAGCGGATCGCTGAGCATTCACCTGATGTCGAGATCCACGCGCTGATAAGCGGATGATTCAGCGGGAACGAAATCCGCAGATTCAAGCACTGCGCGCACTTGCTGCAGTTCTCGTTCTGATCTATCACGCAAAATGGCTTCAGGGCGGGTACATCGGGGTCGATATCTTCTATGTTATCTCTGGATTCTTGATTACAGGAATTTTGGTTCGCGAACTTGATTCCAAAAATACACTCTCTCTCATCTCCTTCTACGCACGCAGAACTAAGAGGCTTTTGCCGGCTTCTTTCCTAGTCATCTTTGCTACCGGAATCGCGGGCTTTCTATTCCTTCCTGCCTCTATGCGAGAGACCTTTGGTAGGGACCTCATCGCTGCTTCGACATACATTTCAAATTTCCTCTTTGCACTGTGGGAAAATGACTATCAGAATCTAAACTCCACTCCTTCGCCATTCATCCATTTCTGGTCGCTTGCTGTTGAAGAGCAGTTTTATCTTTTCTGGCCCTTCTTCATCCTCGCACTCTTTCGCATAGGTAAGCGTCGTGCTGTCTTCTTCGGGGTAGTCGCAACTCTCGTCTTATCGTTTGCCTTCTCTCTCTACCTTACAGAACGAGCGCCTATTTGGGCTTTCTACATTCTCCCAACCAGGGCATGGGAGCTAGCAGCAGGGGCACTTCTGGTTTTTCTCCCTGAACTAAAGAAGGCTCGACCAATCATTGCTCCCTTCGCGATGGCAACGCTGATATTCGCCGCATTGATCTTTGACGAAGCAACACCTTTCCCAGGTAATGCGGCTCTCGCTCCCGTAATCGCAACGGTTCTCTTACTTGCAAGCCGAGGCAATTGGCCGTTAGTTGTTAACTTTGTGGCGAAATCTAGGTCAACGCAATGGCTCGGGGCGATTTCCTACCCACTTTATTTGTGGCACTGGCCGCTTCTAGTCATCCCAGCAATCTATCTCGGAGAAGAACTTGATACCTTCCAGACGATTTTGCTTCTCGCACTTACAGTCGCGTTAGCTGGGCTAACTCACAGATACGTTGAAGAACCCATGCGTGAGAAACAACTTTCACATGGACTCGTCTTGAAGTTTGCTGCCATCGCCACGAGCGTTTCAGTTATTGTTGGTGGCTTCACGGTTATGCAGCACTCAGATACAATCACGATTGCTGGATCGATCTCAGTCTCCCTCGATGAGGTAAGAGCCAAGCCGAAGAATAACAATGATGGATGCCACATACATATTCGTCAGACAGTTTCACCACGTTGTGAATATGGAGATCTCACCTCAAAGAGAACTATCGTTCTATACGGTGATTCCCACGCCGCGCAATGGCTTCCGGCTCTGGACATCATGGGTACAAAACGAGGAATAAAAATCATCTCACTGACAAAATCGGCCTGCCCTTCAGCAGAAGTTATAAAGAAACCTTCGTCGCAATACGATGCCGACGATTGCCAAGCATTTCGCGATTCTTCCGTTGAACGAATTCAACGAACGAAACCGCTCGCGGTAATTCTTACCGGAATGCAACCATTGACCGCCCCGTATTCAGACGAAAGTGCTCGTAACTGGTGGCTCAAAGGTGAGAAGATCGCTTTCGATCGAATCAAGAGTGCGACTGCTTACCCAATCTATTTGACCGATACACCTCTCCCCCGTGTGGACATTCCTGACTGCCTGGTTGCAGGTCGCGGATCTGCATGCGATACAGCGAGACCAATTTCGGCCGTAGTCGCCCCCGGATTAATCCCGATCAATCCAACACCGTGGCTCTGCGAAGAGACGTGTCCAGCCGTTGTGGATGGAATAATTGCCTATCGAGATCAGTCGCACCTAACCGTTGCGATGAGTAAGCATCTCTCGTCGAAATTAGAAAACGCACTGGCACGATTAGGTCTCTTCTAAGGCAACTTTGTGGCAGGATCGGCGCCATGGCTGAACTGATTTACTACTGCGGAACTATGGATAGCGGAAAATCAACCCTCGCCTTACAGACTGCCCATAACCATCAGCAACGCGGACGTGGTGGGCTCATATTTACATCTCAAGATCGTGCGGGCTCTGGAAAAATCTCCTCGCGCCTTGGATTGACAAGTGCGGCTATCGAAGTTGTTCCGGGGTTTGATATTCATAAATTTGTTGTCGATAAGTTATCTATTGGTGAACGTATTGACTACGTCATCTGTGATGAGGCTCAGTTCTATCAACCTGAACAGATTGAAGAGCTAGCTCGCATAGTCGATGGACTTGGTATTGATGTTTATGCATTTGGAATCCTGGCAGACTTCCGAACCAAGCTTTTCCCAGGATCGGGGCGTTTGGTTGAACTGGCCGATCGAGTCAATACTCTGCAAGTTGAGGCGCTCTGTTGGTGCGGCTCTCGCGCTACGCATAACGCCCGAACCGTCGGAGGAAAAATGGTAACGGAGGGCGAGCAAGTCGTCGTCGGTAATGTTGGGTCTAGCGACGAAGTTGCCTATGAGGTGCTCTGCCGCAGACATCATATGCGTGGTGTTACAGCTCGAAATTCGAGAGCAGGTCACATTTCTAACGATCCGCTGCCATTTAATGAACTCTAGATAAACGTATAGAAATATGGAGAAGTCATGACACAGGTACGAGGTCTTGCAGCACTCAGTAAGGGTGCGCCATTCACACGATTTGATTTCGAACGCAGAGGGCTGGGCGCTCATGATGTCCTGCTCGACATTGCATTTGCTGGAATCTGCCACTCAGATATTCACCAAGTGCGAGAAGAGTGGGGTCCTGCCCTATTTCCAATGGTTCCAGGCCATGAAATCGCTGGCGTTGTTCGTGAGATTGGCTCCGATGTTACAAAGTTCTCTGTCGGAGATCATATTGGTGTCGGTGTGTTTATCGATTCTTGCCGTGAATGTAAACCATGTAAAGACGGTCTAGAACAGTATTGTGACCAAGGCATGACTGGGACATACAACACTTTAGAACGAGACGGAAAAACAGTTGCTATGGGTGGATATAGCAACATCTTCGTAGTAAATGAAAATTACGCAGTCACAATTCCTAAATCGATGCCGCTCGATGGAGTTGCACCATTACTGTGCGCAGGAATTACCCTCTACTCACCTCTCAAGCATTGGAAGGCTGGGAAAGGAACTCGAGTTGCAGTTATGGGGCTCGGCGGTCTTGGACATATGGGAGTTAAGTTCGCTCATGCACTAGGCGCTCACGTCACTGTACTTTCGCACTCTGCAGGCAAGCGTGATGCCGCACTGGCTATGGGTGCAGATGAGTTTGTCTGCGTAACCGAACCAAAAGATCTCAAGCCGTATGCAAGAAAATTTGATCTGATCCTAAACACAATTAGTGCACAAATCGATATCAATGATTACATTGCAACCCTAACGATAGACGGCACTCTGGTAGTCATCGGATTGCCTGGTGCTCCCTACCCAGTCCACGTTGGTTCACTTCTCAATGGAAGAAAATCTCTTGCCGGTTCGATGATCGGTGGTATTTCCCAGACTCAGGAGATGATTAATTTCAGTGCTGAACATGGAATCGTGAGTGATATCGAAGTAATTAGCGCGGACTATGTCGACCATGCTTACGAGCGAACTGTCGCAAGTGATGTTAAATATCGATTTGTCATCGATGCCAGCAGCATTTAGAGATCTATTTAAACTGGTGCAGTAAACCGACAAAAATCGGAGCAACGAGGAGTGCAGGAAGTAAGTTTCCGACGGCTATCGTTTTGATCTTGAGCAGACCAAGTCCGATGGAAACCAAGATCAATCCCCCAACGATTGTCATCGCATCAACCTGATATCCCGAGAGGACATTTCCAAGCCCGAAACCAATGACGGTCCATGCACCCTGATAAATACCAACAGGAATCGCAGAAGCTGCGACACCCCAGCCCAAGCTCGCGGCGAATGCCATTGCGGCGAAAAAGTCCAGTGATGATTTCAGAATGAGTTGATCGGTACCTGTCCCCATGCCATCACTGATGGAGCCTAGGATCGCCAAGGGTCCAATTACGAAGAGTAAAGATGACGATAAGAATCCTTCAACAAAAGTACCTTGACCATCCGCCTTAAACTTAATTCTCAAGTAGTTGCCGAAACTCTCTAAACGACTCTCGAGATTGGCTGCGCTACCAATCACTCCACCAATAAGAAGA
>JBILEX010000156.1:0-2519 GCA_044351895.1 Candidatus Planktophila sp. | reverse complement strand
CAACCGGTTGGCGGTTAAGGGAAGCGAAAGCAGTCACACGAATGAGCGCACCTTCAAGCTCGCGAATATTTGTAGAAATTTTACTTGCAATAAATTCAAGAACATCATCTGGAGCATTTAATTTATCTTGCGCGGCTTTCTTGCGCAGAATCGCAATACGAGTTTCAAGTTCCGGTGGTTGAATATCTGTAATCAAACCCCACTCGAAGCGACTGCGCAGACGATCTTCCAATGTTGTTAATTGCTTAGGTGGTCGATCTGAAGAGATAACAATCTGCTTGTTAGCGTTATACAAAGTGTTAAATGTATGGAAGAACTCTTCCTGGGTGCGTTCTTTATTTTCCAAGAACTGAATGTCATCAACGAGCAAAATATCTAGATCACGATATCGACGCTGGAAAGCTGATGCTTTATCGTCACGAATTGAGTTAATAAAGTCGTTAGTGAACTCTTCTGAAGATACATAACGCACACGGACGTTGCCATATAACTCTTTTGCATATGCGCCGATAGCGTGCAATAAGTGGGTTTTACCAAGTCCAGAATCGCCATAAATAAACAATGGGTTGTAGGCCTTTGCAGGAGCTTCGGCGACAGCAACAGCTGCAGCATGAGCAAATCGATTAGAAGCACCGATAACAAAAGTTTCAAAGATATAACGTGGGTTAAGTTGCGATGGTTCTTCACTTCGAACAGAGCCGGATGCATCGCGACCTAAAGTTTTTGGCGCTGTTGCAACAGGTGAGCTCTCAACAACCACAGTTGGCGCAGGAAGATCAGCAAGCTCGATGTTTTCATCGATCATTACGGCGATATTTGTCTTCTCACCGAGTTCGCGAGTTAGCACTTCGTTTACAACTACACGTAGGCGTGACTCGAGGACATCTTTAGCAAATGCATTAGGCGCAGCAACGAGAAGGTTGGTTCCGTCTTCGCTTTGAATCAACCCAAGGGCCTTAGTCATCATCAAAAAAGCGCGGTGTTGGGGTTCGCCCAATGAAACATGTTCGATTACTCGTTCCCATAAGGCGCTTAACTCAACGTCTACTACTGCCATGTAAGCCCCCAGGGTTATCCACAAAGTTATCCACAGGCTGTGGTCTAAAGTAGGGGTTGAGGCCTACAAAATCCCAATTTCGGCGGATAGCCTGTGGAGAAGTCGAAAAGTAGAGCTCTTTAGCGAAAAGCGCAAGTAGTTATCCACAATAGCCCGCCGTACCACCCGCAGGCTTGGGGCTAGGGGCGAGTTTGACCCACGCGTATCCACACCTCTACCGTTACCTCCTCGCTTCCCCCGCACTTATGAATCCGAGCCGAACCGGGCTCGATCGAAGAAAGATTTTTAACACGAAGGAGCTCCACCATGACAAAGCGCACCTACCAACCAAACACACGTCGTCGCGCCAAGAAGCACGGTTTCCGTGCCCGTATGGCAACACGTGCGGGTCGTGCTGTTCTTGCCGCCCGTCGCGCCAAGGGTCGCTCACGTCTTTCAGCGTAAAAGCTAGAAGAACGCGGAGCAATAGAGTGCTTCCAAAGAAGGCACGGCTTACTACAAGCGAAGATTTTGCTAAGGCAACAAAAAGCGGACTTCGACTCACCTCAGAAAACCTTGTTGGATATCTCTACATCTCTCCTGTCGTAAATAATGAGCAGCCAGTCAAGTGCGGACTCATCATCAATAAGTCTGTAGGCGGATCAGTAATGCGTCACCGTATCGCTCGTCAACTCCGACATGACCTTGCACCAAAAATCGATACCTTTCCGACCAATTCACTTTTCGTAGTGCGTGTATTAAAGAACGCACCGGAATACACCAACGAACTCACACAGTTAATTTCAGAGCTACTTTCACGTGGTCAAAAGAATGTGAGCCAGAAATGAAGTTACTCCTATCCCCACTCACACTTTTGATTACCTTTTACCAAAAGTTCATCTCACCAGCATTTGCTCCACGTTGTAAGTACTACCCATCTTGTTCAAGCTATGCACTCACTGCAATCCAAAACCACGGGTTAAAAGGAGTCGCTATGGCGACATGGAGGGTATTGCGATGCAATCCATGGTCACATGGCGGAGTCGATTATGTAAAAACAGATGAAAAAACCATTACAGAGCAATCACTTCAGAGCATGAAAGCGGCGGCATAACCATGGGCTTTATTCTTAATCCACTCTATAACTTGGTTTCTGGAATCATTGTTTTATTCCACAATCTCCTATCACCACTATTTGGAGAAGACAGTGGTGTTACCTGGTCGCTCTCAATCATGGGTCTTGTGGTAATTATCCGAATTGTTTTGATCCCACTCTTTGTGAAGCAGATCAAGAGTCAGCGCGCTCTTACTGCCCTTCAGCCACACATGAAGGAGATTCAAAAGAAATATAAAGATGATCGCCAAAAGCAATCAGAAGAAATGATGAAGCTCTATAAAGAGCACAAGACAAATCCACTCGCATCATGTTTTCCAATTCTTGCCCAAGCACCAATTTTTTTCGCACTCTTCACAGTCCTTAATG
>JBILEX010000022.1:0-9866 GCA_044351895.1 Candidatus Planktophila sp. | reverse complement strand
CCTGGAATCCGACGTGAGCGAGTTGAAGGGTAGGAATGAGGTCACCGACAGCCCAAATACCAGGAACGTTTGTACGGCACTTGTTATCGACAAGTACATAACCGCGCTCCATTGAGATGCCTTGTTCTTCATAACCTAGATTTGCCGATACCGGTCCGCGTCCAACCGATACAAGAAGAAGTTCGGCGCTGAAAGTGCGGCCATCTTCAAGTTCAACGGTAACCCCATCAGCGGTCACTGTATGTGACTTAAAGCGAGTTCCGAGTTCAAAGTTAATTCCGCGCTTGCGGTAAGCGCGCTCGAGAAGCTTTGAAGAAGATTCATCTTCGAGAGCAATGAGGTGAGGTAGGCCTTCGATAATTGTTACTTCAGATCCGAATGATTTCCAGACTGATGCAAACTCACAACCGATGACGCCGCCACCCAAAACAATGACGCTCTTTGGAATGTAATCAAGTTTGGTTCCATGATCGGATGTGATGACACGCTTACCGTCAATCTCAAGTCCTGGAAGAGTTCTGGCATATGAACCTGTTGCCAGGATTACATTCTTGCCCGTGTAGCGAGTGCCATTTACTTCAACAGTGTCCCGTGAAACTAATTTTCCATAGCCTTCAACATATGTAATGCCGCGGGATTTAACCAACCCTTGCAGGCCCTTGTGAAGTTTGGTGATAACGCCATCTTTATACGAATTGACGCCATTCATATCTATTGAGTTCAGCGTTGCATTCACTCCGAAATGTGATGACTCGCGTGCGGTATCTGCAACTTCGCCTGCATGGAGCAGCGCCTTCGTTGGGATACATCCGCGGTGAAGACAGGTTCCGCCAAGCTTGTCGGCTTCGATGAGTACAACCGAGAGTCCTAGTTGAGCACTTCGTAGTGCGGCTGCATATCCGCCGCTACCTCCACCGAGTACAACGAGATCAACGTTAGACACGAAAGTTATTCTCCTTTGCTCACCTGACCGCAAGGCCTATACCCATATCTTGCCAGTCTGAACGCTCAATGACTAACTGGCAGCGGGCTCAACTCACATAATGAGAGGGAGATTACGCCAGCCCCAGATGATCGATTGAGGTTAGATCTGGGCCTTTGCTGCCGCAACAAGTGAACGAACGCCGATGCCGGTTCCGCCGACAGGGGTGTACCCATGGGCGCTTCGGTCGTTATATGCAGGACCTGCAATATCAAGATGAAGCCATGGAAGATCATCAGCGACAAACTCCTTGAGGAAGATTCCGGCGACGAGCATTCCACCCATGCGATCTCCAATATTTGCAAGATCGGCAACAGGTGAATCTAGTGAAGCGCGGAGTTCTGTTGGAAGTGGCATTGGCCAGAACTGCTCACCAGTGCGCTCCGTTATCGCAAGAAAAGCTGCAGAGAGCGTTTCATTGTTTGTCATCACAGCACTGGTACGTGTTCCGAGTGCAACAACTTGTGCACCAGTCAACGTTGCGATATCAAAAATTGCATCGAGGTTCTTCTCTTCCTGTGCACGTTGCAGTGCATCAGCAAGAACTAGGCGACCCTCTGCATCAGGATTAAGAACTTCTACTGTTTTGCCGCCGTAAATTGTGATGATGTCACTCGGACGTGTTGCATTGTCGCTCACCATGTTCTCTGCCAAAGGCGCCCACGCATCGATAGCCACAGGTAGCTTCAAAGCAGCAATTGCCAGGACTGCACTACAGACTGCTGCCGCACCACTCATATCCGATTTCATTGCTTCCATGCCAAGTGCTGGCTTTAGTGCGAGTCCACCACTATCAAAGGTGATTCCCTTACCAACAAAGGCGTAACGCTTTGCTGGTTTCACTTTGCCAGTGGGTGTGTATGAGATGCGAACGAGACGTGGTGGATTTGCTGATCCTTGGCCGACAGCAGTGATTCCACCGTAGCCCTTACTCTTCAACGTTGTCTCAGTCATTACGGTAATTGATAAACCTGCACGCGCACCACCAGCAGCCTTAACTTCAGCGTTCATGCGGTCAGCAAATGAGGCTGGATTGAGGTGACTTGGGGGAGTATTGATGAGATCGCGCGTAAGGAATGTGTAATGGGCGATCACGGATGCTTCAGTAACAACATCTTTAAACTCAGCTTTTGCTGCATGTGGTGTAAAGATTTTTGCAGATGCCAAAGAAGAGTTACTTGTAACGACCTCGTCGCTACGGAATTCGTTAAAGAGGTAAGCACCTAGTGCAGCACCTTGGGCAACTGCTGATATACCCTCAAGATTGAGAGCAGGAAGTGCGAAGGTTGCAGATTTCTGGTTGGAAAGGGTGCGGGCTGCAGCACCTGATGCGCGACGAAGAAGTTCGTGGCCATAAGTAGATGAAGCTTTTCCCAAACCGGTGAAGACAAGAAGACGAACAGAGTTACCTGGAATCTTGATGACTTCATCAGCCTTACCTGTTGCTCCCATGTCGGCGAGAATTTCCTCAAGGCTCTTGGAATCAAGTGCGAGATCTCCGGATTCAATGACCAGAGTTGGCTTTCCGCCTTTACGTTGGGCAGGACCTTGCGCGAGACCGACAACAAGAATGTCATCCTTTAGAGCGGAGGTTAAAGAGAGTGCGGTCATAGTCGAAGTCACACATGCCTTTCGAGATTCTCGGGGTTGCCTACTGCCTGTTCCTAGCGCCGTAAGTGTAGGTTGATGGGATGAAAAATTCACCTTTGCACAGTCGTCATCTTGCCCTCGAAGCGAAGATGGCTGATTTTGGCGGTTGGTTGATGCCGATCGAGTATCCAGGTGCGGGCGTATTGGCTGAACATGCAGCAGTCCGTGAACGCGTTGGGCTATTTGATGTATCTCACCTCGGCAAAGCGCGTGTGAGCGGAGAAGGTGCACTCGAATTTCTCAATGGCGTTTTCACAAACGATTTGCTTCGAATTACTAATGGGCAAGCTCAATACACGCTGCTCTGCAATGAAGACGGTGGCGTTATTGATGACTTAATCGTCTATCGCAATAGCGCAACAGATTTGTTCCTAGTTCCCAATGCATCAAATACCACTGATGTGGTCCGTGTTCTAAAAGAGAGTGCACCAGCAGGGATCGTGGTTGAAAATCTCCACGAAGATTTTGGTGTGATTGCCCTGCAAGGCCCACGTGCATCTGTTGTGTTGAAGAAGCTTGGCGTTGAACCAGAGATGGATTACATGGCATTTTCACATGTCCGTATAGGTCAGGCAGAAGTGATTTTGTGCCGCACTGGATATACGGGTGAACATGGATTCGAAATTCTTCCGCATCGAGCAGATGTCGAATCGGTTTGGGATATTTGCACTGCTGCCGTCCTCGCCGAAGGTGGGGCGATCTGTGGTCTGGGTGCGCGCGATACGTTACGTACTGAAATGGGTTACCCGTTACATGGTCACGAACTTTCACTTGAAATCTCTCCAGTACAGGCGAGTGCAACATGGGCAATCGGATGGAAAAAAGGCTCGTTTCACGGCAGCGACGTACTCGTCGCACAGAAGTGCGAAGGTCCTGCTCGTCGCATGCGCGGTCTGAAGTCAAACGATCGAGGGATTCCGCGCGCCGGCATGGAGTTAAAGGATGAATCTGGAAAGAGTGTGGGCCTAGTTACTAGTGGAACTTTCTCACCAACACTTCGCGTTGGTATCGCACTTGCGTTAGTTGATACCCAGCTTTCTATAGGCGATCAAGTCTCAATCGATATTCGTGGACGAGCATCATCGGCCACAATCGTTGAGTTCCCATTTGTTCCATCGCACGTGCGTTAACTCTTATTGTGGAGTGCGCTTCTAAACTCGATAGGAGTGAGGAAAGCTGCCTTAAAATAGGTCCGACGTAAGGCTCTCAGGAACGGGGTTGCCGTAAGAACAATCAGGGTCGATGTGAGTATCGCACGTGGAATATCCCACGCCATCGAGGAGGCAAAGTGAAATGTAATAAAGCGAGAAAGATTTTCACTTAATTCCCCACCCGGAATGTAAGAGAGTTGGGTGTTCGAACCTAGAACCCATGGCCAAAATTGCAAATCCATCAATATTCCAAATGCGAATGATGCGAATATTCCGAAAACAATAAGCAGGGCTTTCTCTGTTGAGCCTCGAATCAATCTGCCACCAAATTTATGTGGCAACGCTCCTGCCAGAAGGCCAATCCAACCGGCAGCAAAAACTTGATATGCAAGCCAGGGGCCAACTCCACCGGTTAAAAGAGCTGACGTCGTCATCGAAGTAACTCCAAGAAGAAATCCCCATGAGGACCCAAATACACGCGCTGCGATGATCAGTGCAAACCAGATAGGTTCAAGTCCCGCTGCTCCTGCGCCAAGTGGTCGCAGAAGAGTAATGAATGCGCTCATTACTCCAAGTAGAGCAATTGATTTGGCATCTATCGATCCAATGCCAATTTCGGATACGAGAAGAAAAGCCGACGCCGCAATTGCAACAACAAATATCCAATGCAGATTTCCAGCATAGAAGAATGGCCAAGCAAATCCAGCGAGAGCAATCGCGGATGTAAAAGAAAGTACAACCTTTGATTGACGTGAGAGGCGGTAAACATCGGCTGTAGATTTCACGATGGCAAATCCTTCCCTGTCGCTTCAGCAATTCCTCGCAAGGCATCCGTGACGGTTAGCCAAGGCGCAGGTGACATGACTTTTGCAACCTGCGGCGCAAATGCTGGAGATGAGAGCAGGACATCGAGAGTTGGGCCATCGGCAACAACATCACCATCAGCCAGAAAGACGACGCGATCTGCTACCTCTGCAACTAATTCGACATCGTGTGTCGCAATCAAGACGCACTTCCCTAGATTTCGAGAATACGACACCAAAGTGTCTACCAAAAGTGACTTCGCCTGATAATCCAAACCTCTGGTGGGCTCATCCATGACGAGCACATCGGGTGCGCTGCAGAGAATGAGTGCGAGAACAAGTGAAAGTCTCTGACCTTCGGAGAGATCTCGGGGGTGTGCTTCAGGGTTCACAGTCGGAGTCATGCGCGTCAAGAATGCAAATGTTGATCCCTCTTCTAGGGCATTATCGTGGTCACTGGCTGCGCACTCTTTCGAGACGGAAGAGTGAATCAATAAATCACTCGGCTCTTGAGGAATAAAGCCAATAGTCGAAAGACGTTGGCGACCTTTCAGCTCTGTTGGATCTTGGCCGAGAATTCGAATTTTTCCACCAGTGGCCTTATGAAACCCAACGATGGATTTAAAGAGCGTGCTCTTTCCCGCACCATTGCGACCCATAACTGCAGTAATTTCACCGGATTTAAAGTTCAGGGAAACTTCCCGCAGGGCTAACTTCTCTCCATAAATGTGCGAAATCTTCTCAATTTCTACAACACTCTCACCGGTTGCAGATTCGGATTGTGCCACGAGTGGAGTGAAATCGCGAAGATGAGTTGTCATGCGACGCACTTCTCGGACACTCGTACCTACAGAATCTAAATTGAGTGCTCGAGCTAGGTGAACGATCGGTGGAGCGATGGGTGATTTTTTGAGAATCTCTTCTGGAATATCAATCTCAGCTTTACCCTCTGCCGAAATAGCTATGATGCGATCAGCAAAACCAATGACCCGCTCTAGTTTGTGTTCTGAAATAACTACCGTGAGTCCGAGATCATGAACAAGGCGATGAAGAATGGAGAGCACTTCTTCTGCTGCAATTGGATCAAGGGCTGAAGTGGGTTCATCAAGCACGAGAACCTTCGGATGCATCACTAAAGCACTGCCGATTGCAACACGTTGTTGTTCGCCGCCACTGAGCGTTGCGATGGAACGAGAACGTAACTGGGCGAGGGAGAGTAAATCGAGAATCTCTTCAACTCGTTTGCGCATCACGTCAGGAGCGAAGTTAAGGGCTTCCATGCCGAAGACCAGCTCTTCTTCAACAGTATCAGTGACAAATCCGTGGGCAGGATTCTGACCAACAATGCCGATGAGATGTGCCAGACCTCCTGGCTTGGTGAGAGATGTTGAAATGCCGTCGACAGTAATGTCTCCCGCCAGAATTCCACCCGTGTGATGCGGGACCAAGCCATTGATCAGTCGTAAGAGCGAAGACTTTCCGGATCCAGTAGCTCCAATAACAAGGACCATCTCACCTTCTTCAATAGTGAAGGAGAGATCTTCAAAGACTGTTTGTAGTGAGTGCGGATAGATCAACGAAACGTTATTGAAGGTAATCATGCAAACACAACCCATGAGAAAGGTATGAGAGCAATGGCGGAGAGAACAACGCTCAGATCATGAAGCAAGATCTTCTCTCTGCGATAACGTGAGCGATTGCGGCAATATCCGTAACCGCGCGAATCCATCGCAGCGGCTAAATCCAATGAGCGCGCTAGTGATTCCTCAAGGAGGGGGAGTGCCACACCTGCCCAGCCTCTTCTTTGAATACCGCGCATTCTTTGGGCACTTTTAATTCTTGTCGCACTTGTTACTAATTGTGGAAGAACAGAAGTGGCGATAACCAGTGCGACTCCAAATTCGTAGATGAAGACGGGCATCTGGCGCAGAAGGCGATGAGGGGATGTTAGGGAAGTGGCCGCGGCGAAGATGCAAATAAGGGTCGCGATCTGAACACCTTCGGCGAAAGCAAAGGTGAGTCTTTCTTGGGTTATTGTGCCACCAATTCGAATACCAGCCATCCATTCTGGAAGATCAACTATCGGTAATTCAAAGAGGGTGTTTCCGGGTATCGGTACGCCGATTGCAATTCCAATCAAAGTTCGAATCACAATGATTATCGCAGCGATTTTCAATGCAAACCAGAGACCTCTAGACCAGGGACTCTGATCAATTGCGTTGCGATTAATCTGATAAACGATGAAGCACATTCCACCCACTACTGCCAGATTGAAAGCGGTGTTATGCGCGACAGATACCGCAATAGCGATAGCGATTGCACCGCACCACCAGGTCAGTGGATGGAATGTTCTCTTCATCTATATATCAAACTACTTGTTCAGTAGCGCAGCTGGTGTAGGAATTTCAACGCCACACTCTTTTCGTGGATATCCGCCAAGACCACAAATAAGGCCTGACTTATCGCCGCGAACTCGAACCACTTTTCCAAGAACATCTATGCCTTGTGCTTTTTTATCAATGGTGATGCAGCGCTTAACCGTCTTCAGTGGTTTCTCTCCCGTTGGGGCAAGGTATGCCGCACCGAAATCAATAACAATTGCAATTCTCTTCTTTCCTGCAACTGCGCGGGTCTTTCCACAGATTGCTTGAAAGTCCGGAAGTACTGAAGGGGAAGTGGCATCTGGAATTGCTTCACTTGAAAATGTGAATGCCCAGCCTTCGACAGATCCATCTGCGATATCAACTGTGGGACCTGTCATTGCAGCTGTCCATGATGTTGCCTTAGGTGCTGCTTGGAAATAGCCCCAGTAGCGATAGCCGGTACCTGCTGCTTGTGCTGGAGTGATTGTTGCTGCAAGTAATGCCAGAGTGGCTAGAACTGCGAATTTCTTCTTCATTTAACTGGAGCTCCTCATTGTGTGAGAGTCTCACAGGGGTAGCTCCTAGAAATAGCGTGTGCACGCTTGACTTTGGACTACGCCCCGCAATCCTCGGCGGGTGTTGGTCAACGCTCTTAGGTAGGTAATCCGACTATGAGCGCGAACGCTCTTACGGTTGCGGGTCAGCGTCGGATTTTCACCGAACTTCCCCTACAAAAGAACTCGTATTAAGTTGTTTGCCTACCCTAGAGGTAGTTAGAACTTTTCTCCTATAGACACGCCAGGTTTTGGCGCACGCATGCGGCGCATTTGCGTAGAACGAAGCCAGCCGTACATCGAAAGACCCTTAGGCGACTCGTTTGGAAAGCGTGCGATGACTTCGCGCTTAATCTTTCGACCTAGAAGAATGCCATCAATGACTGATGCAAAAAGAACGGTGTACATCAACACAACACCAATTACTGCAGCTGCCGCAATTGGAACAAGCGAAACGATCAGTACAAGTGCAATTACGGGAAGAAAGTATTCGCCGATAGAACGTCGTGAGTCAACATAGTTTCTTACAAATTTCTTAAGTGGACCGCGATCACGCATGGGAAGTGCGTTCTCGTCACCACGAAGATATGCCTCACGCTGAGCCATTCGCAAAGCCCGAGCTGCAGATTTTTGACGCGCCTTCTCTTCCTTCGAACGAGCAGGAGCAAGGGACGAAACCTTACGAGCAGATTCGGCATCTTTGCGCTTCGGGGTTGGACGCCCCTTCTTTTGAGGGGTCTTCTGTTCTGGAGATTCGTTACTCATGGGGGGACTATAGAGCGAGCATTCGCTCAAGTGCTAGTTGAGAGAACTTTTTGACCTTGGCGTCAACAGTTATTTGATTAACTACATGGCCAGCGACCAAAGATTCCATAGCCCAGACCAGGTGGGGGAGATCAATGCGGTTCATGGTCGAGCAGTAGCATAAAGTTTTATCGAGGAAGACGATCGTCTTATCTGGATGTGCTTTGGCAAGGCGCGAAACTAGATTGAACTCGGTGCCGATAGCCCAAGCGCTGCCCGCAGGTGCGGCCTCAATAGTCTTGATAATGAATTCGGTACTACCGACGACATCGGCATTGGTTACGACTTCATGGGTGCACTCTGGGTGTACAAGAATTTTTACATCAGGAATGCGAGAGCGCACATCATCGATCGACTCTTTAGAGAATCGTCCATGTACAGAACAGTGACCGCGCCAGAGAATGACCTTGGCGTTTTTGATCTCGCTCTCAGTGAGGCCCCCCATTGGCTTCCACGGGTTCCACAAAACGCAATCTTCTAGTGAAAGCCCGAGGCTTTTCACTGCAGTATTTCTACCAAGATGTTGATCTGGAAGAAAGAGAACTTTTTCGCCTTGCGTGAAGGCCCACTGCATCGCAGATTGCGCATTAGAAGATGTGCAGACTGTTCCACCATGTTCGCCGGTAAATGATTTGATTGCAGCAGATGAATTCATGTAGGTGACTGGGATTGTAGAACTAGCAACTCCTAACTCAGTCAAAGTTTTCCAGCACTCATCTACTTGTGAGGCGGTTGCCATATCTGCCATAGAACATCCTGCCGCCAAATCAGGAAGGATTACTTTCTGGCGATCGCTGGTAAGGATGTCCGCGCTTTCGGCCATGAAGTGCACGCCGCAGAAAATTACGAATTCAGCACTGCTTTGGGCTTGCGCCGCTTGTGCCAACTTAAATGAATCGCCGGTGATGTCTGCAAATTCGATGACCTCATCGCGCTGATAGTGATGTCCCAGAACGATGGCTCGGTCACCAAGAGCTGCTCGAGCAGTTCTTGCTCTTGCTACGAGATCTGGATCGCTGGCAGCCGGAATCTCACCGGCGCAGGTCACTCCACGTTCAGAGAGCGGGTCAGACCCGCTGCCGAGAAGCAGGAGATTGGTCACGGTAGAAGATGACATGGCTCTATTCTCACCTATAAAAGTCGCAGATGCTAAGTGACGCGGGTACTCTTTCCCCATGACTACACAGGACACAACATCGACCACCACCAGCATCTCTCTCACCGATGGGGCAGCAGCCAAGGTTGCAGCACTTTTGGCACAGGAAGGTGCAGACGATCTCTACCTTCGCGTTGAGGTTCAACCTGGTGGATGTTCAGGTCTTCGCTATCAGCTCTTCTTTGATAACCGCGAGCTCGAAGGCGATGTCGTGCGTATGTTTGGCACAGTCAAAGTCATCACAGGAAAGCTGAGCGATCCATATTTGATGGGTGCAACAATTGATTTTGTGGACACTATCGAGAAGCAGGGCTTTACTATCGATAATCCAAATGCGCAGGGTTCTTGTGCCTGCGGTGATTCTTTTAACTAGTTCACACATTTACCTCTAGTTACTTGTACA
>JBILEX010000153.1:0-2634 GCA_044351895.1 Candidatus Planktophila sp. | reverse complement strand
TAAATAAATAACCAACCACCATTCCTCATTGGTGATCGAGAACCGATTGCCGTGAGGGCCCGAAAAGGAGCACCACAATGGGAGCACGTAATAACCGGAACCTCAAGGAACCGAAGAACAAGGGCGCAAAAGCTGCTGCCCTCAATAAGAAGTTCAAGAAGAAGCCTTGCAGCTTCTGCCGCGACAAGGTCACATATATCGATTACAAAGATATCGCGACCCTTCGCAAGTACATCTCTGATCGCGGCAAAATCCGCGCTCGCCGCGTCACTGGCGCATGCACACAACACCAACGCTCGATTGCAACGGCTGTAAAGAACAGCCGCGAAGTTGCACTCTTGCCTTACACATCGACAGCTCGCTAAGGGGGTAATCAATAATGAAACTTATTCTTACTCGCGAAGTAGCAAAGCTCGGTAGCGCAGGCGACGTTGTCTCTGTTAAAGATGGTTATGCCCGCAACTTCTTGTTGCCACGTGGCGTAGCGATCGCATGGTCACTTGGTGGCGAAAAGCAGATCGAAGGAATCCGCCGTGCACGTGCTGCACGCGAAGTCCGCGACATCGATCACGCTAAAGAGATTAAGGCTTCCCTTGAGAAGGCATCAATCGTTATCTCAGTAAAGGTTGGAGCAAACGGTCGTTTGTTCGGATCAGTTACAGATAAAGATATTGCTGCTGCAATCAAGGCAGCTGCAGGTACAGATATTGATCGCCACAGCATCAAGACTGCTGGACACGTCAAGAAGACTGGCAACCATGCAGTCAAGGTTTCACTTGCACACGGAGTTGTTGCAAGCGTTACCGTTTCGGTAGTACCAGCTAAGTAACTGCTAGGTAAAAATAGTTAAAAGCCCCTCGCGAAAGCGGGGGGCTTTTGCTTTGATATCTCGCTATCTGAGACTTTGAAAACTTTCTTCCCTATCTACCCTGTGGAGGAATAAACAGGCTTTGAACAGGACTTTTAACCTTTTCTTCACCTCATTAAAGAAGTTACCCACACCTTATACACAGTCGTCCACAGGGATGTCCCCAGTTATTCACCCCCTTATGCACACCTTCTCCACATAGCCCACGCTCAATTCTCGCTTATAAGGCCTCCTCTCACCTAAGTTTCGCTCCAGAAGAGATGGCATGTCAGAGGCAGATGGGAGTGTGTGCGTATGAGCATTGCAGAACTCCCTAATAACTCATCGCGTAGCTATCAAACTGTTGGCGCAGAGTTTGAGCGCACACCACCACAAGATCTCATCGCAGAACAATCTGTTCTCGGCGCGATGATGCTTTCAAAAGATGCAATTGCAGATGTCATCGAAGTTATTCGCGAACGAGATTTCTATCGCCCGGCACACGAACTTATCTTTGATGCAATTCTTGATCTCTATGGTCGCGGCGAACCAGCGGATGCAATTACAGTTTCGGCAGAACTTACAAAGCGCGGCGATATTGCACGTGCCGGTGGTGCGCCATATTTACATACACTCATCTCTTCTGTGCCGACCGCTGCAAATGCTGGCTACTACGCAAAAATAATTCTTGAACATGCAATTATGCGCCGTCTTGTTGAGGCAGGAACAAAGATTGTTCAAATTGGATATAACTCCGAAGGTGAAGTTGATGATGCAGTCGACCAAGCACAAGCTGAGGTCTACGCAGTCACCGAGCGACGCACATCAGAAGATTATGTCCAGCTCTCAACAATATTGCCGCAAGCACTCGATGAGATTGAAGCAATTTCTAAAGGCGGCGGTGCTGAAGGCGTAATGAGTGGTTTCCGTGATCTTGATCTTCTGACACACGGCTTTCATGCTGGAAATATGATTGTTCTTGCAGCACGCCCTGCTGTTGGTAAATCAACGTTGGGTCTGGATATCGCACGCCATGCAGCAATTCACGAAAATAAATGCGCAGTCATCTTCTCGCTTGAAATGTCAAAGTCTGAAATAACAATGCGTATGCTCTCTGCAGAGGCACGCGTTGGACTCAATAACATTCGATCAGGCCAACTCAGCGATGATGATTGGGCAAAACTTGCTCGACGCATGGGTGAGATCTCTGATGCCCCACTCTTTATCGATGATTCACCAAACCTTTCCATGATGGAGATTCGAGCAAAGGCACGTCGCCTTAAGCAGCGCCATGACCTCAAACTCATTGTTATCGACTACCTCCAGCTGATGACTTCAGGTAAGCGCGTTGAGAACCGTCAGCAAGAAGTATCTGAATTCTCGCGTCAACTTAAACTTATGGCGAAGGAACTCGATATTCCAGTCATCGCAATTTCACAGCTCAACCGTGGACCTGAACAACGTACCGATAAGCGTCCCATGCTCTCTGACCTTCGTGAATCTGGTTCGATCGAACAAGATGCCGACGTTGTTATCTTGCTCCACCGCGAAGATATGTATGACTCACAGAACCGCCAAGGTGAAGCTGATCTCCATGTTGCCAAGCACCGTAACGGACCAACTCGAACAATTAAAGTTTCTGCGCAACTTCACTTTGCACGCTTTACAGATATGGCTGAAAACCCTGGCGCTGGCCGTGACTTCACTTCATCACAGCCACAAGATTTTGAACAGCCAGCTTCACCTGGTGATGGTGGTTGGAACGAGTAGTTACGTACTACTTTGTT
>JBILEX010000152.1:0-2715 GCA_044351895.1 Candidatus Planktophila sp. | reverse complement strand
AAATTCTTTACCGATCTGAAGATTTCACTTATGCCGTACATCCTCAAGATGTCAGAGATTGTTCACACCCAAGGCATTCCGATGATGCGCCCAATGATGATGGAATTTCCTGACGATCCAAGTTGTCTCTATCTTGATCGCCAATACATGTTGGGGGAGTCGATCCTTGTCGCGCCAATTTTTAACTCAGATGGAATTGCTGATTTCTATCTTCCTGAAGGAAAGTGGACTTCACTAATTACTGGTGAGAGCGTTGAAGGTGGCAGCTGGCGCAGTGAAAAGCACGGTTACACATCACTTCCACTTTACATTCGCGAGAGCACACTTACTCAAAACGGGGCGGAATTGAACCCTGTGATGAAACGGTAAGTGCCGACCAACGAGAAGCAAGCGCCATCGCCTTCGCATCAATGGTTTTGTTAATAAGTAAGTAGTGAAGTAGGGCCGATAAAAATGCATCGCCCGCACCCGTTGTATCCACTACTTCAGCGACTTCAGCAGGTTGGAAGATGGAACCTTGTGCGCTATAGCAGGTCGCACCCTCTGCACCATTGGTGACAACCACATGGGTAAAGCGTGTGAGAGCTTGTTCAACTGAGTAAGCACCAAAGAAATCATCTCGTGACCCAATGAGATAGTCAGCATGAAGCACATGAGGATCTGTTAGCGCCGCAGATCCCACAACTGTAATAGCACCAGCCTTCTGGGCAATATCTAAATCTTTCGCAAAGTTCGTTCGCCAAATAACAAAGGCAACAATGTCGCCGGCCTGAATCGGTAGCCCATTGATTGAGACTCGATTTAACTTGTCATCTTCAATCACAACTATCTTCCGCTCACCTTGCTCATCAACAGGAATTGCAACGTGCGAAACAGGACCTGGAATAACGGGGGTGTAGAGGTTTGCGATCTCCGAATTTTTTAGATGCTCATCAAGTTTGTGGCTATGTTCATCATCTCCAAGATAACTAACAAAATTCACCGAAGTACCTGTTGATGCCAGAGCGATCGCAACATTGGCACCTGTGCCACCAGGGCGCTCAATAGTTGTACCATCGTGATATCGCACGCTATCCCAGGCAACTGGACCAACAATCCATGCAGTGCAACTACGATTGCGATAGATAGATTCAAGCGCCTTGCCACTCTCTGAAATCTCGCTCCACTGCACGTGATTAATCCACGGAATCGAATAGAAGTCATGAGAGGTGGGGAAGCGAAGTGAGACAAGTGCCCCCGCAAGTGCGCTGACGGTATCTGTATCTCCGCCTTGTTGGCAGGCGCGGATGTAGGCCTGTTCAACTGTCGTAGAGGATGAAGCGATTGCAATCACAGCCTTAAGTGTGTGGAGAGGATCTAACGAAACTTGAGATTTCTCATCAAAGTTCGTAGTGAAGAATTCTTCATAGCCAATTTCTTTCGCTTCATTCTCGGCCATTTGTAGCAGGTCAATACTCGGATCATGGAGTGCTTGTGCGAAAAGTTTTGAGGCAATGAGCGAAGTTGCAATAGCTCGCTTATGAAAATGTGTTGCTCGCGCAATCTCAGAAATCCATTGCCGACGATTCTCATCATCTTTGGCAGAAAATGCCATTCCTAGAAGTGCGGTCCGCATCATTGCACCGTTGGAGTTACCAATAAAGTGAACCTCTGATTCTTTCACTGGCAGTCCCACTGCAGCCCGAGTTGTTGGACCTAGCCCACGCAGCACGGGCAGATTCTCTTTGAGTAGTTCTATAAACCGTGTGCCTGCAACATCCGGCGTATGTGATTCAAGTGCCCTAATCGATAGCAGAGTGAGCAAGGTGTCATCACTTACGCCACCTAACGGCCAATCAGCAATCTCAGTCAACGAGCTTTCAACAAGATACTCATCTTTGAATTCGTACTGAACACCGAAGGCATCACCTGCGGCATAGGCGAAAAATGCTGTGGCAATGCGAAGTTGTGTATCTGCATCAATGGGTGAGTGAAATGAGTGGGGAAAGAGAGAAGAGCCGGCAAAATCTGCCAGCTCTTCTCTTGACGACATGTGAATCTGATTAACTCGCCGAGGAAGATCTCTTACGTGAGACCGCATCAACAGTTGCTGCCAAGATCAAAACTCCACCAGTAACAAGGAAGTTAATTCCTGCTGGAAGTCCGAGGAGACCTAGGCCGTTATCGATGATTGCGATTACAAGAGCACCGACAGCTGCGTGAATCAAGCGTCCGCGACCACCGAAGAGGCTTACGCCGCCCACAACTGCTGCTGCAACACCCGAAAGCACAATTGCTTTACCAGCAGTTGCCTCTACTGCGCCGATGCGGCTGGCATTAAAGATGCCTGAGATCACGGCAAGAAATGAGCAGAGCATAAAGGCGATAATGCGAACCTTTACAACCTTAATACCTGCACGTCGAGCAGCCTCTGGGTTACCGCCGACTGCATAGAGGTGGCGACCAAAGAGTGTGCGATCGAGCAAAAGTGTTCCTAGGAAGAGAACGGTGATCGCAATTGGTACAACAATTGGTACTCCACTGATCTCTTTCATAGAAGTACTGCGATTTAAATTGAGCATTGCAACCAGGCCGGCTCCAAGTGCTCCGACGATTACAAGCTTTGTATACATTAAAGAGATTGGTCGATTAGCTAGACCATTACGAGAGCGAACTGCTCTGTCATAGAAGTTAAGGGCAGTCATAATGACAAGTGCCACTGCCCAGAATCCCCAA
>JBILEX010000021.1:0-10319 GCA_044351895.1 Candidatus Planktophila sp. | reverse complement strand
CCACGGCATTTCCGTGACAGGAGGGTTATAGCTTCTCCGCATCGCAGCTGACCCGAGTCGGGGGCCACGATGTGGAGAGTTAAGGGTAACTGTCCGCGGATTTAAAGAGAAATTCGTGCGGGAATTGGCCGCCCCGAGAGGCCTTTTTAACCAGGACCACAACGAAGTAGAGGCAGGCGGCAATGCGGAGCAGGCTTATCAAGGCATATCCGGTGAGAGGCAGTCCAAACTTTGCATCCGTGACGGTGGCTAAGTGCTGCCAGATTGCCACGTGATAAATAACTTCAGCAATCTGCCATACCCAAAATGCATGTACATCTTTGCGGCTCGTTATTGCAATAACTGCAAGTGGAACAAGCCATAGAACATATTGTGGTGAATACACCTTGCTGGCAATCATGACTAGAGCCAAAACAATGAAGCTCACTTCGGCAAGTTGTACAGTCTCTTTAGTTGAGAAAATAAGGAGAGATATAACCAGGACAGCGACTGCAAGAGCAAGAATTGCAAAGAAATTTGTATTCCCAAGATTTACTCCCAAAGAGGAGAGGGCATACCAGAGCGATCCCCAATCTTCTCCGCGATCAAAATTTAGTTGATAGAAACGTAACCAGCCTTCTGGGGTGGTGAGCATGACGGGAACATTGATGACCAGGAAAGTTGCAACCGCGATTCCAAGATAGCGAGCAAGCTCTCTAATTTCATTGCGGCGCCAGAGAATTAGTGCGATTGGTAAAAGTAAAAAGACGGGTAAGAACTTAGTTGAAATTGAAATTCCAATTGCAAGCGCTGAATGTGTGTACTTCTTTCGGTCAAACCAATAGATGGAGAGCATCATCGAAGCGATCGCCCAAAGATCCCAGTTAATGTAGAGCGATGCGATTGCCGCTGGAGCTATTGCAGAGAGATAAGCAAACTCGGGTCGAATACGATAAACAATAAATGCGATGAAGATAAAGAGGCCTGCTAAGAAGATCTGATTAACACGGTAGTAGTTAAGCATTTCGTTTTCACCGCTTGGAATGAGGCGAGCAAAGAACCACATCACTGTTCCGGTAAGCACTGGATACTCCACCGCATTTGTTGTTGATGAATACGACCAACGATCATCATCTAACTCACGTCCACCGTATAGCGCTGGAATATCTGAATAGCAGGCATGCACGTATTGATCTGGACTTGCCCATAGTGATTGCTCGCAAGAGCTGAATTTAAAGGCTCCCACAAAGGTTGCCATTAAACTAAGAAAGATAAGTATTACTACAGGTTTAGCAAGACGAGCACTCATAGAAAGCCAAATTAATCGTTTCTAGTTTGAACGCCACCAGAAGTCATCTCTATCGGATCAAGACCTCCTATATTTGATGGGGCGGGGAATGTCATCACTGGTTCGCCCTTAAGTGCACCTTTCATAAATGCAGTCCAAATACGTGCAGGGAAAGTTCCACCCGTCACAGAAGTTAATCCGCCGATGCCGTTAAGTGACTCGGATGCCGAATCTCTAAAGAGAGCAACAGCTGCAGATAGTTGTGGTGTGTATGCCGCAAACCAGGCAGATGCATTCGATTGTGAAGTTCCTGTCTTGCCGGCTGCTGGTCGACCAAGTGAGAGCGCGGCTGCACCAGTTCCACCGTTTACAACGCTCTTGAGGGCGTAGGTCAAGTCGGCCATTACTTCTTTAGAGAAAACTTCTTGTGTTTGTGGTGTTGCTTCATAGAGCACACCTTTATTTGGCCCGGTAACAGAGGCAACCAAGAATGGCTTTGCATAGACGCCCTGCGCAGCGAATGTGGCATAGGCATTGGCGACATCGATTACTCGTGGGGATGCAACGCCCAAAACAACAGATGGTGTTGGAATCATCGCGACACTTTCAGGAATACCTGATCTGCGCGCTGCATCAACAACTTTATCCATTCCTGCTTTCATGCCAAGTGGAACAAAAATTGTATTTACTGAGTGCTGAGTTGCGGTAAGTAGGTCGAGTTGACCCCAACCTTCATCACCGTAATTACTAACAACATAAGGCTTGCCAAGATCATCAAAAGTTTGTGGAGAATCTCCATTCCACATTGATGTCAGCGGGATACCTGCCTCGAGTGCTGCAATTAGTGCAAATGGTTTAAACGTTGATCCCGCCAGTGCAATTGACTGCGTTGCATCATTGAGTTGGCGCTCGAGATAATCTCTACCGCCATAAAGAGCAACGATTTCGCCGGTGCCCGGACGAATGGCAACAAGGCCTATACGTAGGTTTTCTGGAGCTTTCTTGGGATAGAACTTAGTGACGGCTTCTACCGCCGATTGCTGTGCCTTCTCCACCAATGTTGTTCGGATGACAAGTCCGCCTTCAAGTAATTGTTCTTCGGAGAATCCAAGTCGGCCTAAATCTCTCTGAACTTGTGAAATGACGTGACCTTTGGGTCCACTCAATGATCCAGAAGTTACGCGCGGTGCAACGGTTGGAAACTTCGCTTTATCTGCCTGTTCTTGTGTAATCCATCCCTGGCTCAACATTCCATCAATAACATATTGGAATCGTCTCTCGAGGCGGACACCATTCTCCTCTGAAAGAGATGGGTCATAAAAACCTGGCGAGCGTAAGATGCTTGCGATGACTGCGGTTTGTGAGAGGTTTAATTGATCAACATCACGATTGAAATATTGCTGAGATGCTGTTTGGACGCCATAAGAGCCGCGACCAAAATAAATAGTATTGAGATAATTCTCAAAGATTTGATCCTTTGAAAGCGCATTCTCTAACTTCATAGCAATAACAAGTTCTTTGATTTTTCGTTCGATAGTTCGACTAGAAGTAAGAAATGCCGTCTTGGCATATTGCTGGGTGATGGTCGATCCACCTTCGCCATTGAGGCTTCCCGACTTCAGATTATTAATCAGTGCGCGCGCGATACCTGTAACGCTAAATGCGTGATTTGAATAAAACTTTCTATCTTCAGCAGCCAATACTGCATTGCGCATATTTATTGGAATTTGAGCAAGTGGCAAAATCTGACGATTTTGTGTACCGATTCGACCGATCTCATCACCATTGGAATATTGAATAATCGTTGCTTGACTGTTGACATATGCATTTGGATCAGGCACTGAAACCGTGAACCAGGCAAAAGCAAAAAGGGTAGAGCCTGCAATAAAGCCGAATCCGCCCAAAAAGATCGTGGTACGAAATAAACGGCGACGCAGTACTGATCTATCCATTCTTAAAGGTTACCTGTCTTTACTCATCTTCGAGCGTCCGCACTTTCCGTGGCGGTTTACGGGTGATGCCATCGCCTAAAATAAAGGTAGAACAGAGGTGGTTCCAGGAACATCCGCGGCACACCTCAACAACATAAACAGAGAATTCGCCGTATTCGCGCTCCATCGACGCTAACTCTTGTGGGGATTTAATCCGACCTGAGAATTGTCCGAGTTGATCTCCAAATGTGTAACGAAGTTCAACGAGCTCTAGTTTTTTACATACTGGACACTTTCTATCCACTTTTTCGCCATGATATTTCGCTGCTCGCATCAAATATGGATCTGCATCACATGCATCGACCACGCCTCGGAATAAGCCCATGAGTGTTGCCCGCTTATCGAGGGTGTAGTCGATATAGGCGCGCAGTGAACGCAGGGTAAGTGTTGTAGCCACATGCGAAGAATAATCGCTTCTGAGTTACTACGCTTGCCCAGTGAAGGTTAACCAGTGAGCGTTAAAGAGATTCTCTTCGATCGAAAACTTATGCGGTTACTCCGTATTCGGTGGACAGGTCAGCTCACTGATGGAATTTTCCAAAGCGCTCTCGCCTCTTTCGTACTCTTCTCACCAGAACGCCAAGCAGATGCTATGAGTGCTGCTCTTGCTTTTGCTCTGGTCTTGGTTCCATATTCGATAGTTGGACCATTTGTTGGAACAATCCTCGATCGCTTCTCACGTCAACGTGCACTCTTTTTTGCAAACATGACTCGTGCAATTACGCTCGCAATTATTGCGCTATTGATTTTTCAAGGACAAACAGGCGTCGAGATGACAGTCTTTGTACTCATCGCTTTCGGTGTCAACAGATTAATTCTCGCCGGTTTATCAGCAGGTCTACCTCTTGTTATTTCGCGCGAAAAACTGATTACCGCTAATGCATTTGTAGTAACCGGTGGATCTGTCTGGGTTGTGCTTGGTGGTGGAATCGGATTAGGCGTTCGCAAAATTCTCGATTCGGTGACATCGGCTGACTATGCAGATGCAATCATTATCTCTATCGCTGTCTGCGGATACTTGGGTGCCGCGCTCTTTGCCTCTCTGTTGCGCCGAGATGAAATTGGGCCGCTTCCTCATGAAATTGTTAAGGGTTCTTTTACACAAGGTTTAAAGGAGATGCGAGAAGGGGTTAAATTCTTAGAGGAACATGTTGATGCAGCTCGCGGTATCGCAGCAATTGCAATCCAGCGAGGTGGGCTGACAGCGCTGACACTTATGACTTTAGTTCTTGAGCGGAATAAATTTAATGATCCGGCAGATACAGAAGCTGGCTTAGCCGGCGTTACATTTATGATCGTCACCGCTGCCGTAGGTTTTGTTGTCGGTGCAATCGTTGCTCCATATGGAGTTAATAGAGTAGGTAGACATCGCTGGATCCGATTGGCTATGGCGGCAGCCTCAGTAAGTGTGATTGCCCTTGCTGTTGCTAGAACGCCGTTAACTCTTGCACTGACTGCATTCTTTACCGCGCTATGTGGGCAGAGTGTAAAGGTTACAAATGATGCGCTTGTGCAATCCAAGATTGATGACATCTTTCGTGGACGTGTATTTGCCGTCTATGACGTTGTAGTTAACTTTGCGATTGTTTTTGGTGGACTACTTGCAGCGTTCTTGTTGCCAATAAATGGTGACACATGGACTCTTCCCACTGTAATTGGGATTGGATATCTAGCGACTTCGATGATTATCTTGCGACCATCAAAATTCTTCATCCGTTCCGAGTAGCCCACCATTGCAATAAGAGTTCAGTTGCCTTCTCTTTACCGAGAGGCCCTTGATCCATTCGAAGTTCGAGTAAGAAATCGAGTGCGCGGCCAACATCTGCCCCTGGTTTAATCCCAAGTAGTTGCATCACTTCTGCACCGTCAAGATCTGGACGAATCTTGGAAAGCTCTTCCTGTTCCATCAACACTGCGATCCGCGCTTCAAGGCTGTCGTAGGTTGCAGCCAAACGTGCGGCTTTGCGGGCATTTCGTGTTGTGCAATCGGCGCGTGTAAGTACGTGTAAGTGCGTAAGTAGCTCACCAGCATCACGCACATATCTACGTACCGCAGAGTCAGTCCACTCACCATCACCGTACCCATGAAAACGTAAATGAAGTGCAATAAGTGTTTCGACCTCTTCAATAATCTCGTTACTAAATCGGAGTGCCTTCAAACGACTTTTCGCAAGGCGTGCGCCAACAACTTCGTGATGGTGAAAAGAAACTCCGCCGCCCTCAAGGAGTGCGCGGGTCTTTGGTTTTCCGATGTCATGCAACAGTGCGGCAAGACGAATTACGAGGTTCGGTCCACCTAAGCGATCTTCGTGCGCGATTGCTTGTTCCAGAACAGTTATTGAGTGCTCGTAAACATCTTTATGGTGGTGGTGCTCGTCAACCTCAAGTTGCAATTTTGGGATCTCTGGCAAGGCGATATCTGCAAGTCCGGTTACAACTAAGATCGTGATTCCAGTGCGTGGTTGTGGTGACATTAAAAGCTTTGTAATCTCATCGCGAATTCGTTCTGCAGAGATAATCTCGAGTCGCTTAGCCATATCTTTCATCGCTGCAATAACTTCAGGTGCAATCTCAAAGTTAAGTTGGCTAGCAAAGCGTGCTGCGCGCAACATGCGAAGTGGATCATCGCTAAATGAATCTTCTGGTTTTCCCGGTGTACGCAGAACTTTCTTTGTTAAATCTACAAGTCCACCAAATGGATCAATGAATAATGGTTTGTCACTCGTGAGTTCAAGTGCCATTGAATTAACTGTGAAATCTCGGCGCGAAAGATCACCTTCGATTGAAGTGCCGTAAGTGACATCTGGTTTACGAGATTCGCTGCTATAACTTTCGCTGCGATACGTTGTTACTTCGACTGTAGTTTCTCCGCGCTGACCAGCCACTGTTCCAAATTCAATTCCTGTATCCCAGACATTTTCGGCCCACTTTTGAAGAATCTTTTTTGTTTCAAGTGGCGGAGCACTTGTTGTGAAATCGAGATCATTTCCAAGTCTTCCCAAGAGTGCATCGCGCACAGGTCCACCAACGAGAGCGAGAGTAAATCCCTTCTCTTTAAATGCGGCGGCGAGTGAACTCGCTAGTGGGGCGCGCTCAACGAGGGATGCAATTGCCATTTCACCAGCAGCGCTTAAGCCCGCCTGTGAGGCGGGTGGGTCCAGTGGCCTTTGAGGATCTAGAGGTGAAGACATAATGGCTAAGGCTAGTCCTGAGCACTACCCTTATGGCATGAACCCGGCACCTGGTGCGGGCAGCGAAGGCATTAAGAAGAAGCGCAGGCGTAAGCGTCCTGCACATCGCGCCCCACAGAATCACACATCTGGCGAGGATGGCACTACTACCGCTGCAACAAAGGTGAAGACGCAAAATAAGCAGCAGGCGAAGCCACAATCAAAACCATATGCAAAGCGAGTAGATGAAGTCAGCGCTGGCGGCCTTGTTATTGATTCGACAAAAACTAAAGGGTTGCTGATTGGGCGCCGCGATCATAAGGATGCAACTGGTAAACGTATTCTTTGGTCGCTTCCCAAGGGACATATAGAAGAAGGTGAAACACCTGAACAAGCAGCTATCCGAGAGGTCGCTGAAGAAACAGGAATTGCGTCTGAGATTGAACGCTCATTAGGTGTTATTGATTTCTGGTTTATGGCTGGTGGTAAACGTATACATAAAACCGTTCACCACTTTCAATTTAGAGAAGTGGGCGGACTTTTGGCCGCACAGGAGTCCGAAGTTGACGAGGTTGGCTGGTTTCCGCTCTCTGAGATTATCGGTCTTCTTGCATACCCAGATGAGAAGAAATTAATTGCTCGCACTAAAGCATCAGAGGTTGAGTAGTGAAAAAGTTCTCGGCTATCACTATTGCACTTCTAGTTCTTGGGATTTTTCTCCCACAGAGCGCGAGTGCTGCTCTTCGCAACGTCGAACTCATTGAGAGACCACATCAACTTCTAGATGGAAGGTTTATGGATGATGAACTTGCAACTTTGCTCACACCAGAAGGTCGTTTGGGTTCACTTATATACACACCTACCGTGACGCAAACAAGATGGTTTATCGATGGTGCACTTCTTGATGAAGTTGCCGACATGGCAGATGGTTACGAACTTGCAAATGGAGAAGATGGTGTCGGTGTTGAAGTAGCAGCCGCATGGCTTGCACAGCTTCGAATCGCTACAGCTGGTGGAGCCATCTCTCCAATTACATATGGAAACCCGGACTTACGTTTAGCGAAGCGTCTTGCACCTAGTGAGTTATCTTTCTATCAAAAGTATGGTGTGCAACGTATTGCATTCCATTTGGGTCGAACAATCAATGTAGATAAGGCAGTTCTTACGCCTGCCGCCTCGAAGTTGAGTGGACCTGATCGAAAGAATTACACAGTTAATCGTCAAGCCATTTCAAAACTCTCTACAGTTGTGACTGCTCCAGAGTTAGAACTCTTTCGGGCGCGATTGGCTATTTTGCTCTCGCCGTCGATAAATGGGCCATCGGCAGAAGTTTTTGCGCAGAGCGCGATTGATGGTGTTGTGCAACAGCAGAACAAGTTGCGCGTAAACCCAGGCAAATACGCGCTGACCTCAGAATTTGGAAATGTGCCATTGACTCTAGTTAATGGTTTTACTACACCGGTAAAGATCAATCTGATTTTTCGCGCTTCAAATATTCGCGTTATCGTTAATGACATTCGAGAGATAACTCTAGATCCACAATCTCGAACACAGATGGCTGTCCCATATAACGTGATTACTTCAGGTACCACTCAAGTTAATGCAGTACTCACCAACACTGACGGCAAATGGCTCGGGCCTGCTTCTAGGCTCGCTTTGAGTATGACCTTGATTGATTCACGAGTGGCGTGGTTTACAACTGCCGCAGCGGTTCTACTCTTTATTGGTGCGGGTGCACAGACTTATCGCCGGTTGAGAAAGGGGCGCAAATGAAGAACAATGAACTCTTCCGTGCCTCTGGAATTATGGCGATTGGAACAATTCTTTCTCGTATCACCGGTTTCTTCCGTGCGATTTTAGGTGTTGCTGTACTTGGCACAGCGCTACTTGCTGATACCTACAACGTTGCAAATACAATGCCAAATATTCTTTATAACTTACTAGTTGGTGGAGCGCTAACCGCAATCTTTGTTCCGCAGCTTGTTCGATCATTCCAGGATGAAGACGGTGGCGATGGTTTTGCTTCTCGATTAGTTACAACAATCTCGGGAATTTTATTGTTACTAGTTGTTGTGGGAGTTATTTTCGCCCCCGCACTTGTTCGACTCTATGCTCCAGAATTTTCTACTCCGGGTTTTGAGGCTGAGAATCAAATTGCTATTGCGTTTACTCGCTACTGCTTGCCTCAGATTTTCTTCCTTGGCCTTTTCACGATGCTCGGTCAAGTCGCCAACTCTCGAGGTTCTTTCGCACCGTTAATGTGGGCACCGATCGCAAATAACCTGGTGGTAATCGCAATCTTCGCTGGTGTTCTGGTTTTGCAGGAATCGATAACTATTGGAACGATTACTGATTTCCAAATTCAGTTGCTTGGATGGGGAACAACCTTGGGAATCGTGGTTCAGGCACTGATCTTGATCCCTGTGGTGAAAAGATCTGGAATCCAACTCCGCATAAAGTTCGGGCTGCATGGTTTGGGTAAATCTTTTTCTCTCGCTGGATGGACATTGGTTTATGTCCTCATCTCACAACTTGGTTATTTAGTAACAGTTAACGTGGCCACAAGTGCAGCCGTTCGAAGTGCGCAAGAGGGAATCACTACAGGAGTTGGATTTACACCATTTACTAGTGCTTACTACATCATGTTATTGCCTTACTCAATCGTCACAATTTCGATTGTGACCGCATTACTTCCACACCTTTCTAAGTTGGCTATTGAGAAGAATGTTGAAGAAGTGCGCAAACAACTTATCCGCGCAATCAAAATGGTCGGAGTTGTGACTGTTCCAAGCAGTGTTGCACTCTTCTTCTTTGGTCCTATGATGACCGAGGCGCTCTATTTTGGAATTTCACTCGATGATTCACGATATATCGGCCAAGTGCTCTCAGCTTTAAGCCTTGGTTTAGTCGCTTTTTCTATCAACTTGGTCTTAATCCGTGGATTTAACGCATTTGAAGACACTCGTACGCAGGTAATTTCAATCTTGATAATCAACATTATCTCTGTAGCGCTTTCATATCTATTTCTTGAAATCCTCAATAGTCAGCAAGTGACGATTGGATTAGGTGTAGCGTTTTCAGTGAGTTACATAGTTGGGCTATTTATTACTCTCTCACTTCTGAAGAAACATACGGGCAAACTTTCTTTCTCCACCTTCGCCGGCCACCACGCCAAACTTTATATAGCCTCAATTCTTGCCATGGCACCTCTCTTTGCGGTGATGTACATCTTTAAATGGGAGAGTGCAGACTCGTCAATTATTTTGCGATCTATTCGTCTTGCATTCATCTTGGCTGCCAGTGGTGTTCTCTACCTACTCTTTGTCAAACTCTTTAGAATTGCGGAGATTGCAACCTTGGCTGAGTTTGGCCGCGGGCTAATGAAGAAAAGAAAAGGTAGGCTGGACTCATGATTCGTGATCTTGTAATTGTCGGTTCTGGCCCTGCCGGATACACAGCAGCTATCTATGCCTCTCGCGCGCAACTTAGCCCTGTCCAGTACGAGGGGTCTGTGACGGCAGGCGGTGCTTTGATGACGACTACAGAAGTTGAGAATTTTCCAGGTTTTGTTGATGGCGTTATGGGTCCAGTACTCATGGAAGATATGCGCAAGCAGGCTGCTCGCTTTGGAACTGAACTCATCACAGATGATGTTGTTGAAATGGATTTAAAGGGTGATGTAAAGACAATCAAAGATGGCAGCGGGAACGTGGTGCAGGCACGTGCAGTAATTCTTGCAACCGGTTCTGCCTATAAGCACATTGGCCTTGCAAATGAAGATCGTTTATCTGGTCGCGGAGTTTCATGGTGTGCAACATGTGATGGCTTCTTCTTTAGAGATCAAACAATTGCTGTTGTTGGTGGTGGAGATTCTGCAGTTGAGGAAGCTAC
>JBILEX010000151.1:0-2778 GCA_044351895.1 Candidatus Planktophila sp. | reverse complement strand
CACAAGGGCGAATCGGTGCGGATGGATATCTCAACGCTGATCGAGTTGCCGCACTCATTGCTAGCGGAGAATTCAAGGAAGGCTCACGATATTTTCTTGGCCTTGATGCAATCACGGGCGATCCTTACTTTGCATGGGATACACAGTGGAGCGTTGCCAAGAGCGATGAAGAGATGCAGGTTGGATTTACAACCCTGCGCGAAGTTGGCACTCAACTATCAGTTCTCGAAGTTGAACTAGCGTTACACGCAGTTGCCCTAAGTAATTGGCATCGCGCACATCCATGTTGTTCCAAGTGCGGTGCGCCGACTCGAGTAGATCTCGGTGGCGCGGTACGCGTTTGTGATGTCGATAAAAGTCAACATCATCCACGTACAGATGGTGCTGTCATCGTTTTGGTACGAGATAAAGATGATCGCATTCTTCTTGGGCATCAACCCGTATGGCCTAAAGGTCGATTCTCATGCTTTGCAGGTTTTCTAGAGCCAGGTGAAACATTTGAACAGTGCGTTGCACGTGAAGTCTTCGAAGAATCTGGTGTGAGTGTTCGAGAGATCAATTACCTTGGCTCACAACCGTGGCCATTCCCAGCATCGATCATGATTTCATTTGATGCAGTGACGGATTTTCCTGAGACCGCGCGACCAGATGGTTCAGAGATAACGGAAGTAAAGTGGTTTACCCGCGATCAACTTCGCGCAGAAGCTAAAGCGGGAACGTTGTTACTTCCACCAAGAATTTCAGTTGCGCGCAAGATGATTGAACGTTGGCTGGGTGAGACTGCCCAGGGTGGTGAGACATGGAGGTAACTCCAAAACCTCACGGAGAAGAACCAAGTCTTCGAGCAGAAGAGATCTTGGCAGCACTCGATGATGATCAACGAGAAGTCGCCCTTGCTACACGAGGCCCTGTCTGTGTAATTGCAGGAGCAGGCACTGGAAAAACTCGCGCAATCACGCACCGCATTGCCTATGCAGCGGCAATCGGAACCATGGATCCCAGCAAAGTTTTGGCGCTTACCTTTACCGCGCGTGCAGCAGGTGAGATGCGCACACGGCTTCGCTCACTCGGTGTTCCAACCGTTGCAGCGCGCACAGTGCACTCGGCGGCACTCAAACAACTGATCTATTTCTGGCCAACTGTCTTTGGTGGTCGCACACCTGATCTCATGAATAGCAAGACACCATTTCTCACTGAGGCAGTTAACCGCGCAGATCTCACCGGTGAGATTCGCATTACCTCGCGCGAAACTATGCGAGATATCGCAACCGAGATTGAGTGGGCCAAAGTTTCACAGGTGGCACCAATTGATTATCTTGATCAAGTTAATGCGCGGCAGATGAAGCCACGCGTAAAGGCAGAGCACATTGCCGCAATCTATGTCGCATACGAAAGCTTAAAGAAGCAAGAACTTGCTATCGATTTTGAAGATGTTCTGCTCTTGACCTCTGCGATGTTGGAGCAAGAGCGCGTAGTGCGTGAGCGTGTACAAGATCAATATCGCTATTTCACAGTCGATGAGTACCAGGATATTTCACCAATCCAGCAACGTTTGATTAATGCTTGGCTCGGTAGCCGAAAAGATATCTGCGTTGTCGGAGATCCAGCACAAACTATCTACTCATTTGCTGGTGCAACACCGGTCTTCTTAAATACCTTTACCCAGCGCTTTCCAGAAGCAGAAGTCATTCGCCTCAGTACTGGATACCGATCAACTCCTGAAATTACATTTGCCGCAAATGCGTTGCTCCGTAACTCTTCTATGGGTCAGGAACTCACCGCCAGCAACGATCATGGACTTCACCCCAGCGTTGATGGTTATAAAGATGAGAGCGGTGAGATCGCCGGAATTCTTAGCCAGATCACTACGTTGTTAAGTGAAGGCACTGCTCCACAAGAGATCGCAATTCTTGCGCGCACCAATAACCAACTTAAGGGTGTAGAACGTGCGATGAATAGCAAGGGGCTGCCATATCAAGTGCGCAGCACTGAACGATTCTTCGAACGCCAGGACGTGCGAGATTTTCTCAAGCAAGTTCGCCAGGCTTCTGTGCTTCCTACTGAAGGCGCTACGTGGATTGATGAATTGCGCACAATTGCTCAGCCATATTTAACGGGTGAGAGTATCGATGGAATCGCAGCGCTATTACATCTAGGTCGTGAACTCGATAGCGATGATGGATTTACACCAAAGACTCTGCGAGGCTTCTTACGTGAAGTAGAAGATCGAGTTACTCAAAATAATCCACCAACGATGCCCGTTGTTACTCTTGCAACTTTGCATGCAGCAAAGGGGCTTGAATGGGAGCGCGTCTTTCTCATGGGCGCATCAGAAGGAATCTTGCCGCTAGAAACTGGATCAACTGGAACATCGGACGCGGTCGTTGCCGAAGAGCGCCGCCTTTTCTACGTAGGAATGACGCGAGCTAAGGTCGATCTTCATATTTCGTATCGCGGATTGCCTTCACGTTTTCTCCGCGAATCTGGGTTACTCGCCGGTTCATAAGCGCAGAACGCTTGATTCATGCGGGCGAGTGCAGTGAAAATTAATTCAGTTGCAACAAGTGTGGGGTGTGCCCTACCCTTACCTCTATGTCCGTACGGGG
The DNA here is from genome assembly GCA_044351895.1 of Candidatus Planktophila sp. Lineage (GTDB taxonomy): Bacteria > Actinomycetota > Actinomycetes > Nanopelagicales > Nanopelagicaceae > Planktophila. The sequence goes on along the minus strand of JBILEX010000151.1, from coordinate 172 downwards.
AGTATCAACACAGGTAGCAGTAGCTGCCGCGATCTCCCATGCCCATTCACATGTAGCCACAGCTGCCGCTACTAAGCGAACATCTTGGCCACGCGCATCAAAGCCAGCGTTTTATGCTGCTTTTTATGCCACAGCGGATGAGGCAACCGGAGGGATATTCGAGTAAATCGAA
>JBILEX010000150.1:0-2787 GCA_044351895.1 Candidatus Planktophila sp. | reverse complement strand
GTGAGGCGATGGACTCTCTACTCTCAGGAAAAATCAATTACGTCGAAGCGCCAAATGCTTTCCTAGTTGGATATTACGAAACTCTGGGACGCACACTTGTAGTTGAACGCGGATTTAATTCCTTCGAAGCGATGACGATCAACAATCAGATCAGAAAATTAGAGACCGCTCACAATGAGATTCGTGATCGCCTCCCACGCATCACTGGTGCAGAGCTTTTAAATCGCCGTGGCTTTGATAGTTCAATTAAAGTCGGTGCAATCGGTGACTTGGTGGCAACGCTCAAGCAGGCAAAGAGTCGCCTACCAATCCGGTCCCTACTCGCAAAACACTGGGGCGTTATCACCAAGATAACTCCATGTGTACTGGCTAGCCCTGACTCTTGTGTTCGCTTTATTGATCCCTCCCTCCCACCTTTTGATCTCGTTGTATTTGATGAGGCATCACAGATTCGAGTTGCGAACTCGATCGGTGCAATCGGACGCGCCAAGGCTGTAATCGTCGTTGGAGATTCAAAGCAGATGCCTCCAACATCGGTTGCTCAAGTTCGCGTCAATGAGAACGATGTCGAGGAAGACGAGACGGTTGCCGATGGTCTTCTCGGCTTTGATATGGAGAGCATCCTCGATCATTGCGAGATGGCACGTGTACCCGACATCATGCTCAATTGGCATTATCGAAGCGAAGATGAATCATTGATCGCATTCTCAAATAAGAAGTACTACGACGGAAAGCTCAACTCATTCCCATCTCCTTCAAGTGATAAATCCTTCAAGGGTTTGAGTTTTCAGTATGTTGAAGGTGGCCAATTTGTCCGCCCTGAGAACTCGAAAGAAAAATCAAGAGGGCCGCAGGGAACAAATATCGCTGAAATTGATGCGATCATGAAGTACCTATCTGAACGACTGAAGGATCCCGCACTCTCCGGTGATTCCATCGGCATTGTTACCTTTAACAAGGCGCAAATGGATGAGATTACGAAACGGCTGATCGACTCTAACGACCCCAATATCCAGCGCGCAGTAGCTGAAGGTGTCGGCGGTGAAGAAATCTTCGTTAAGAACCTTGAATCGGTACAAGGCTCTGAACGCGATGTCATTCTCTTCTCAGTTGCCTTTAGCAAGAATCTAAAGGGAGATCTGCCACTTAACTTCGGACCTCTCACTAACTCTGGGGGAGAGCGTCGACTCAACGTAGCTATCACCAGAGCACGTAAACAGGTTCGAGTCTTCTGTTCATTCAAACCTGATGAGCTACTTAATCGCAAGACAAATTCGACTGGAATTACTCACCTTGCTCAATTCTTAAAAATGGCAAATAAAGAAGATGAAGGCGATTCAGGAATCTACACAACCCATGAATCTCAGCCTGATCGTATGCGCAAGCAAATCTTGTCTTCACTTCGCGAGGCAGGACTTAATGCCGTTGAAGAAGTCGGGCTCAGCGACTTTAAGGTAGATATCGCTATCTACGATCCAAAAGACAGTAGCAAGGCGTTACTTGGCATCCTTCTCGATGGGCCACGTTGGAACGCTCGAGAGACAGTCTCAGATCGTGATTGTCTTTCAATTACTTTGCTACGAGATCGCATGGGTTGGCCAGCGATCGAACGTATCTGGCTTGCATCATGGATTCGCAACCCAGGAGATGAAGTGCAACGAATTGTTGACTCCTATAACAAGGTAAAGAACGCACCTCCCGCTGTGACCGAAAAGAAGAAAGAAAAGTCCATCACAGTGGAACCGATCTTCACGCCGCTAAACCCGGAAGAAGTGGAGAGCGGCGAGAATCTGATCGAAAAGCTCCTCCTTGATACTAAAGAGTTTGAATACCTCCAACCAACTTTTGTTGGGGATAAGACATACCTCGACTATCTCTACAGCCCACAAGTTGTGAAGGCAGTCCAAGAAATTGCTCAACAATTGACGGCAACTGAAGGACCTGTGAGCTCTGAACACTTCGCCAAGTTTGTCGGATCTTGCTTTGGCTTCGACAGAGTAGTTGCTTCGCGAGTTACTGCAATCAATCAGGTCCCACTTGCAGGACATCAACGCGATGATGAAGGATTCATTTACCCCAAAGGTGAAACATTCTTTACATACACTCAATGGCGACGAGGCTCCGAATTCTCCTCTCGAGCCATCTCTGAAATTTCACTCTGCGAAATCTCAAATGCAATGAAAGCAATCACCGCCGCTACCCAAGGTATGCGTCCCGAGCAGTTGAATAAGGAAGTAGCTCGTCTCTTTGGCATCACCAAAGTTTCAGCTGCAACCAATTCACGCCTTGATATTGCTCTGAAGTTCGCGCTGAGCAATGGTCGATTGGTGCAGGCAGGCGATTATCTCCAAGCAACGTAGAGGTACATCTCTCATCTCACCGAAAGGCTTTTCAACTAATGCTTACAGAACTCTCTTTGCTTATCGAGGTCTCTGAATGAGACATGAAGCCAGAACAGCCCTGTATTGCCACGAATTCTTACATAAACAGCATGCCCCTAATCGCTTTAACCTCTCACTTCGAATTACAGAGGATCCGATCGCTGATGAGTACAAGCGAATGGGAGATCTCCATGAAGCGGATGTGATCGCTTCGATCAAAGAATCAAAGGTCAGATGGCATCAGATTGATCAGACTCGTTCTGATGAGATGAAAGAGATAGAGACTGCAGCAGTGCTTCTTCGCACCGATATCGACATTATTCTTGGGGGATATATCTCAGGAGAGTGTGAAGCCGAATTAAGGAAAACTCTCGGCGAACGATGCAAAGGTGATGAAGAGCGCGTA
>JBILEX010000020.1:0-10410 GCA_044351895.1 Candidatus Planktophila sp. | reverse complement strand
CAGGATTGGTGACAAGAAAGTTATGTTTGGTAAATGGCATTGTGATGCCGCGAATATCTGCCTCTTGAAAGGCATCTGTTCCAATTGCAAGTGACGGAACCTGTCCAGTGATTGCAACCATTGGAACCGAATCCATTGCAGCATCAGCCAATGGCGTAACTAGGTTTGTCGCTCCTGGACCAGATGTTGCAATACATACGCCAGCGCGACCTGTTACTTGGGCATATCCAGTTGCGGCATGGCCTGCACCCTGTTCGTGACGAACCAAGATGTGGCGAATTGTTGAGTCGAAGATTGGATCGTAGGCGGGAAGAATCGCACCGCCCGGAATACCGAACATCACATCTACGCCTGCTGCTTCAAGGCTTTTCACCAATGAAGTAGCTCCATTCATTGTTGCGCCGTTTGCTGTTGGTACATGTGCCATCTCTTCGTACTCCTTTCAATCTCTCGTTCAATCTCATTAAATGAAAAAACCCTCAGTGACCTGAGGGCGCGCGTGACAAAAAGGCACGCGCTATCGAATCACCACCACTGATGAAGCGAGAGCGCGGGTTGTTGTCATAGCCATATTCTCCAACGCGAAGGGCAAAGCGTCAAGACGTGAGATCAGCATCTCAATAAATGGGATGGCAAATCCGCTTACTTCCAGACAGCGCCCTCAGAGGCTGAACTGACGCCTTTTGAAAACTTGGCGAGGACTCCCCTAGTGAACTTATGCGGGATTGGCTTCCATCCCACTTTGCGAGCTTCTAGTTCGGCTGGATCTACAAGCAGATCGAGTGTGCGATTAACAATATCGATGCGAATGCGGTCGCCATCTTTAATGAAAGCGATTGGTCCACCGTCGACAGCTTCCGGAGAAATATGTCCGACGCAGAGACCCGTTGAACCACCAGAGAAGCGACCATCAGTGAGAAGAAGAGTCTTCTTCCCAAGTCCAGCGCCCTTGATTGCACCTGTGACCATCAACATCTCACGCATACCTGGTCCACCCTTAGGACCTTCGTATCGGATAACGACTACATCGCCTTCTTTGATCGTTCCATTTTCAACTGCATCCATCGCTGCTTGTTCGCGTTCAAAGACGCGCGCTGGACCTTCGAAAGTTTCGATACCGATACCTGCAGTTTTACATACAGCGCCGTCAGTAGCGAGAGTTCCGCCAAGAATTGTGATTCCTACATCTGTGGAAATTGGCTTATCTGCTGGGAAGAGCACATCGCTATCTGGGAATGGAGGATTAATATCTGCCAAATTCTCAGCCATTGTCTTACCAGTGACAGTCATGCAATCTCCGTGCAAATATCCCGCATCGAGAAGAATGCGAAGTACAACAGGGATTCCGCCCACGCGATCGACATCTGTCATGACGTACTTACCGAAAGGCTTAAGGTCTCCAAGTAGCGGAACCTTGGATCCAATGCGATGGAAATCTTCGAGGGTGAGATCTACTTCTGCTTCATATGCAATAGCAAGTAAGTGAAGAACGGCGTTGGTAGATCCACCGAGGGCCATCAAGATTGTGATGGCATTTTCAAATGCCTTCTTTGTCAAGATATCGCGAGTTGTAATTCCGAGTTTGATCAGATTAACGACTGCTTCTCCAGATGCGATTGCGTACGCGTCGCGGCGACGATCAACTGCAGGAGGAGCTGCAGATCCAGGAAGTGAAAGTCCAATTGCTTCGCCAATAGCTGCCATTGTGTTTGCCGTATACATACCGCCGCAAGCACCTTCACCGGGGCAGATTGCGCGTTCAATTTGATCTACACGGTCTTTGGTGATCAGCCCGCGTGCACAGGCACCAACTGCCTCGAAGGCGTCAATGATTGTGACATCTTTCCCATCTACTTGGCCTGGAAGAGTTGAACCGGCGTAGACAAATACGGATGCCACATCAAGACGAGCTGCCGCCATCATCATTCCAGGAAGAGATTTATCGCATCCTGCGAATGTCACCATTCCATCGAATCGTTCTGCATTCATTACCGTTTCAACTGAGTCAGCAATGATTTCGCGAGAAACGAGTGAGAAGTGCATTCCTTCGTGGCCCATCGAAATGCCGTCAGAAACTGAGATGGTGCCAAATTGCATGGGGAATCCCCCTGCTGCAATCACGCCTTCCTTCGATGCTTTCGCTAAACGATCAAGAGAAAGATTGCAGGGAGTGATTTCGTTCCATGAAGATGCGATACCAATCTGCGGTTTAACCCAATCTTCATCGCCCATACCGACTGCTCGTAACATTCCACGTGCAGGGGCACGTTCTAATCCATCGGTCACAACTCCAGAACGCGGCTTCATCTTCGACATGAGAGAATTCTAGTTCTTATGGCCTAAGTGGCCAAGTAGAAGCTCACGAACTCGTGCAGCATCTGCTTGGCCCTTTGTCTCTTTCATGACTGCGCCGATGAGAGCACCAGCTGCAGGAATATGTCCATCGCGCACTTTCTGTGCTGTTTCAGGTTGATCTGCGCAGACTTTTTCAATCGCTGCCATGAGCGCGCCATCATCGTTAACAACTTTGATCCCACGCTTAGCAACAACCTCGGCAGGAGTTCCCTCCCCTGCAATAACACCTTCAACTACTTGGCGTGCCAATTTGTCTGTGAGTTCGCCCTTATTTACAAGAGCAACGATCTCTGCCACATCTGCTGGAGTGATAGAAAGTTCTGTCACCGCAACTTCTTTATCATTTGCAATACGTGAGATTTCACCAAGCCACCATGAGCGAGCCTTTGTTGGATCTGAACCAAGCAACACAGTTGCTTCAACTATGTCGAGCACATCAGCGTTAACCATTGCTGACATCTCTTTATCAGGAACGTTCCACTCTTCCTTCAAACGCTTGCGACGAAGTGATGGTCGCTCAGGAAGTGCTGCGCGCAGCTCTTCAATCCATGCCGCATCTGGTGCGACAGGAACGAGATCTGGTTCTGGGAAGTATCGATAATCCTCGGCTTGTTCCTTTGAGCGACCAGAACGAGTAAGGCCGGTATCTTCCTGGAAATGTCGAGTCTCTTGCTTTACCTTCTGGCCAGCATCGAGAAGTTCTGCATGGCGAATCATTTCACCGCGAATGGCTCGCTCGACTGAACGAAGTGAGTTCACATTCTTTGTCTCAGAGCGAGTTCCAAGGACTTCGGACCCCATTGGCTTGAGAGAGACGTTGGCATCGCAACGAAGTGATCCTTGCTCCATCTTCACATCAGAGACACCAAGTCCGCGCAAAATATCGCGAAGTTCGGCAACGTATGCACGAGCCACTTCTGGTGCGTACTTACCTGTGCCAGGAACAATCTTTGTAACGATCTCCACCAATGGAATACCGGCACGGTTGTAATCTAGAAGTGAGTAATCAGCGCCATGAATGCGACCTGTTGCACCGCCAACGTGAAGAGATTTACCAGTGTCTTCTTCCATATGGACACGTTCAACTTCGATGCGGAATTGGCGCGGGCCTTCATCTGTATCGATCTCTACATCTACATAACCATCGAAGCAGATTGGTTCGTCGTACTGTGAGATCTGAAAGTTTTTTGGCATATCTGGATAGAAATAGTTCTTACGAGCAAAGCGGCTATATGGCGCAATTGAGCAGTTAAGCGCAAGACCTATCTTGATTGTTGACTCGATTGCGGTGGCATTAACCACTGGAAGCGCACCAGGAAGTGCCAGACAGACAGGGCATGTCTGTGTATTTGGTTCGCCGCCAAAAGTTGTGCTGCAAGAACAGAACATCTTTGAATGCGTATTGAGCTCAACGTGAACTTCTAGACCCAATACTGGATCGTACTTTGCTACAACGTCATCATAGGAAATAGCCATTACTTGCTGCCTCCTAGTGCTGGCGCTTTTGAAATCAAATGACCGCCCCATTGCGAGACAAGTGCTGCTTCAAGTGCGCCGCCCACTTGGTACAGACGTGCATCCTGCATTGCCGGTGCCATGATCTGGAATCCAACCGGAAGGTTATCTTCATCAGCCAAACCTGCAGGAAGACTCATTCCACAGATACCCGCAAGGTTTACTGGGATTGTTGCAACATCACCTAGGTACATTGCGATTGGATCATCCGATTTCTCACCAATTTTAAATGCAGTTGTTGGCGCAGTTGGTGAGACCAAAACATCAGCTTGGGCAAATGCTTTTGCGTAATCTTGAATGATTAGTGTACGAATCTTCTGTGCGCTGCCGTAATAAGCATCGTAATAACCTGAAGAGAGTGCGTAGGTTCCCAAGATAATGCGACGTTTTACTTCATGGCCAAAACCAGCATTACGAGTTGCATTCATTACAGACTCTGCAGAAGCGCCGTCGCTATCGCCTACGCGAAGGCCATAACGCATGGCATCAAAGCGAGCCAGGTTTGAAGAACATTCAGATGGTGCGATCAGGTAATACGCAGCGAGTGCAAATTCAAAGCTAGGGCAATCAACTTCTACGATCTGCGCACCAAGGGATGCTAAAACTTGGAGTGATTCATCGAAGCGGGCTTGTACGCCAGCCTGATATCCCTCTCCTTGTAGCTGCTTGATAACACCGATCTTCATTCCCTTTACGTCACACTTTCGTGCGGCGGCAACTACATCAGGAAAAGTTCCGTTGATGCTTGTTGCATCTTTTGGATCATGGCCTGCCATCACATCGTGTAAGAGCGCAGTATCTAAAACTGTTCGGCCAAAAGGTCCCGCCTGATCCAGGCTTGATGAATATGCAATAAGCCCAAAGCGAGAGACTGCGCCATATGTGGGGCGCACTCCAACGATTCCTGTCAGCGCTGCAGGTTGTCTAATTGATCCACCAGTATCTGATCCGATTGCCAGCGGTGCTTCATAAGCACTTACCGCGGCTGCAGATCCGCCACTTGAACCACCAGGTGTGCGCGCTAAATCCCATGGATTAAATGTTGGACCGTAGGCTGAGTTTTCCGTCGATGAACCCATCGCAAACTCATCCATATTGGTTTTACCCAAGATGACGATTCCCGCATCTTTAATCTTTGAAACAACGGTCGAGTCATATTGAGGCTTCCAACCCTGCAGAATTTTTGATCCGGCAGTAGTTGGAATGCCTTCTTGAGTTAGTACATCCTTAAGTGCAAGCGGAACACCAGCTAGTGGATGTAGCTTCTTTCCAGAACTACGATCTGCATCTACGCGGGCTGCTTGTGCCAGTGCACCCTCTGCATCAACGTGAAGAAATGCCTTCACTGAAGAATCCACATCACCGATGCGATCTAAATGTGCTTGTGTTAACTCTGTCGATGTCACTTCACCCTTTGATAGGGCTTCTGACATTGCCGCTGCGCTCTGTGTAATCACTCGGCTTCACCAAGAATCTGTGGAACGCGAAAACGTTGTTCTTCTTGGGCAGGAGCCCCAGAGAGCGCTTGAGTTGGGGTAAGGCTTGGCTGAACTACATCTTCACGAAATACATTGTGGATCGGTTGCGGATGAGATGTGGCAACAACTCCATCAAGATCGACTTCCTGAACACGGGCAACAGCATCAAGAATTACACCAAATTGTGAGGCAAGGCTTACGAGCTCTTCTTCGCTCATCTCAATACGGGCAAGGGCTGCCAACTTTGCGACATCATCACGCGAGAGGCTGCTCATGGTGTGGAGTCTATAAAAAGAAGTGCTTAAGAGCGAATTTGTCCGGTTCCAGTGACAATCCACGTAGTAGTCGTCATGGCCTCTAACCCCATAGGGCCACGGGCGTGAAGTTTTTGATTTGAGATTCCAATTTCTGCGCCAAATCCCATCTGCTCACCATCTGTAAATCGAGTGGAAGCATTGACCATCACTGCTGCGCAATCCGACATTGCGATGAACTTGCGTGCACTCTCTTTATCTTCAGTCACTATCGCTTCTGTGTGCTGAGTGCCAAAGGTTGCAATGTGGTCGATAGCGCTTTCTAGCGAATCTACAACGCCTACGTTCATTTCAAGGACGCCGTACTCAGTCCCCCAGTTTTGCGCGGTGGCACGAGTGACATCTATCGAAAGTGTCTTTGCAATCGACTCTGCAGTTTCATCGCAATGAAGCAATACACCAGCGCCATGGAGTGCGGTCAACAAAGTAGGCAAGAATTTCTCAGCGACTGATTTATGTACCAACACCGTCTCTGCCGCATTACAGACGCTTGGTCTGTGAGTCTTGGAATTCATCGCGATTGGAAGCGCTTTTGCGAGATCAGCTGATGCATCTACATAGACGTGACATACACCGGCGCCAGTTTCAATTGTTGGCACAGTCGCCTCATCTACAACCATGCGAATGAGTGCTGCACTTCCACGTGGAATTACAAGATCAACTTTGCCACGGGCGGTAAGCAGTGCCTGAACTGTCGCACGATCATCGGATGGGACAAGTTGAATTACATCCGGTGAGATCATCGTCTTGGATAGTGCAGATCTCATGACGTCAATAAGAATTTTGTTGCTGGCATCGGCCGTAGATGAACCGCGAAGCAGGGCGGCATTGCCAGACATTAAAAGGATGACTGCGGCATCAACTGTGACATTTGGCCGCGCTTCGTAGACCATTCCAATAACTCCAAATGGAACGCTCATCTGTTCGAGTTCGAGGCCATTAGGAAGTGTTGATTTCTTGAGGATGCGACCGAGTGGATCTTCTAGCGCTGCAACTTGTCTAGCGCCAGCAGCGATTCCTGCAACTCGCTCGCGTGTGAGCAAGAGTCGATCCTGCATCTGCGGATGCATCGAATCTGCTTTCGCACGCTCTATGTCAATATTGTTAGCTGCGATGATTTCATCTGTGCGAGCATCGATCTCATCTGCAATCGCTCGAAGAGCTTGACGACGTTGGTCACCCGTTGTTGCAACTAATGTACGAGCAGCCGTGCGTGCTGTGAGCGCTAGCCCCTCGACAACTTCGCGTGCATCCATAGGAATAAGCCTAGCGCGCGATAGCCTAACTATGTGCGCAGAATAATTCGTAACCTTGCTATTTCGGTATTCGTTCTCTATCTAGCCCTCTTCGGTTTGACCAAAGCCATTCGCTATCCAGAGCCGATTGCTGCCATCAAACTTGGACTTGCTCCTGCTTCGAAGACGCCTGACCTCATGCCATTTCATATCATCAAAGGTGCACCATCTGATGAGTCAGCATGGGTTTCGGCAGATTCTGAATCCATCACCGAAGTGATGTGGCAGGGGAAAAAAGTTACATTTGACGAATTTCTCGATGCAACCCAGACAAATGCGTTTTTAGTTATTCGTGATGGAAAGATCACCTACGAGAAGTATTTGAATGGCAAAACAGAATCGACTGTTCTTCCTTCATATTCTGTTGCGAAGACAATGACGTCACTTGTCATAGGTCAACTAGTAGATGAGGGAACACTCAAAGAGAGTGACACCTTTGTTAGTTACTTGCCTAAATTTAAGGCTGGTACATCCTTCGACAAGGTCACGATCAAGGACCTTCTCGACATGAACTCAGGTATAGGTGTCTCCGATAACTACCCGGCTGGCCCGTCAGGCTGGGGCGTAGCTATTGCGCAGATGTATGCAACGACTGATATGAACTTCTTTTTGAATAACAATCGAAAGATGCGAGAAGAGCCAGGAACTTTTCCTGAGTATCGAAGTGTAAATACCCAGATGCTCGGACTAATCATTCAAGAAGTTACCGGAAATAAACTAGCAGATGAGTTCAGCGACCGTATCTGGAAGCGCGTTCGCGCAGATTACGATGCAACATGGAATGTCGATAAGGTCGGCGGACACGAGAAGGCATTCTGCTGCTTTAATGCAACTGCACGGGATTATGCTCGCGTAGGACAAGCACTTATGAACGGTATGCCTGATATCGCAAGCCCTTCTTGGACTGCACGTCTTTCAACATCCGTAGTTACATTAGATTACGGTTGGGGCTACAGCGCGCAAATGTGGCATCCATTCCCCGGCATCAATCTGATGATGGGTCTACATGGCCAATACATTTATCAAGATAAAGCCAATAACACTGTGATCGTTAAGCTCAGTGATATGCCAACGAGCGCTGATGGAATCAGCGATGACATTGCAGAAGTCTTAAAGCAGATATCAGAGAAGAACTAGATCATCCCTGTGTACGAGTTCACGCTCGTACTCTGCGCCAAGCGAGGCTGCTAACTCTTTAGTTGATCGACCCAGCATTTGTGGAATCTCTGCAGCGTCAAAGGCAACAAGACCGCGCGCGATAACTTCACCGCTCTGTGAAACCAGTTCGACGGTATCGCCTGAGATAAATTCTCCACTCACGCTAGTTACACCGGCGGGGAGCAATGAAACGCCGCGTTCGCGAATTGCCTTAACAGCACCGTCATCCAAAACTAGGCAACCTTGTGGCGTTGATGCATGTGCCAGCCAGAGCAGACGAGATGTTGTACGACCACCTTGTGAATGAAAAAACGTTCCTACTTGGCTTCCAGTTATCGCTTCAGCAGATTGAGCAAGCGATGTGAGCAGCATAGGAATTCCAGCACTAGTTGAGATACGTGCCGCCTCAACTTTGGTAACCATTCCCCCACTACCGACTCCGGCTGAACCGGCGCCACCTAGTGCGATTGATTCAATATCTGACATCGAAAGAACTTCATGAATTGCTTGAGCGCCAGCCTGTGATGGAGGCGCGTCATAGAGAGCATCTATATCCGAAACCAGGACGAGTAAATCAGCGCCAATCAGGAGAGCAACAAGTGCTGCTAAGCGATCGTTATCGCCAAAGCGAATCTCCTGAGTTCCAACTGTGTCATTTTCATTAATGATTGGAACAACACCGAGTGAGAGAAGTTTTGTCAGTGTCTGGTGAGCGTTCTGATAGTGCGAGCGTCGGACAATATCCTCTGTCGTAAGAAGAACCTGTGATGAAAGAATTGCATGGGATGAGAATGCTTCGTTATATCGAGCAATCAACAAACCTTGTCCGACAGAGGCAGCAGCCTGCTGAGTTGGCAAATCTTTTGGACGAGTGGTCAGCTTGAGTGGTGCCAGCCCTGCAGCAATTGCACCGGAAGAGACAAGGGCAACTTCAGCACCGCGTTCCTTAAGGGTTGCGATAACGCTTACAATTTTTTCAACAGATGCGGGATCGAGTTCAGAGCCTGCCGTGCCAGTCAGGGATGAAGAACCAATCTTGATAACAATGCGCTTTGCAGATGTAACAGCGTTGCGATCCATGTGGTTACCCCTTTCCGTCGCCTTCTTTAATCTCTTTTCCATCAATAACCTGAATGACCTGCGGTGAATGCGGATCTTCTACGTTGTACTCCCACTGCTTGGCAATTTCTTCATCACTAAGTACATCGATTTCGCGCTCAGTTACAACCCAGGTTGACTCTAGACGGGAATCTTCTCCACGACGATGAAGGTGACCAGCAAGCTGCTCGGCACCAGCTTCGATAGTTGGCTCCCAATCAAAGATAATTTCATTATCGCCATCACCAATTCGAACTTCACTTCCTGCAACAGCACCCTTTTTGTAGAGATCCTTCTCAACACCAAGTTGTGCGAGGCGATCGGCTAAATAACCAATTGCCTCAGCGTTCTTAAAGTTAGTTTGGCGAACCCAGCGTTCCACCTTTTTGCCGCGAACGGTGAAGGAACCATCTGCATTTGCTCGCACGCTAAAGCCTGAATCATCTACAGGGGTAGGACGCAAAATGATGCGGGTGCGTTCTTCAGTTGCTGCTTCCGCGCGAGCCTTATGAACTAAGCGACCCATTGCATAAGTGAGTTCCTGTAGACCTTCACGGCTTGCTGCCGAAACCTTGTAGACGTCATAACCCTTATCGCGAAGCGTCTGCTCGACCATATCTGCCATCGCAGAACCATCTGGAAGATCAATCTTGTTGAGCGCAACAATACGAACACGATCTTCGAGGCCGCCATAAAGTGCGAGCTCTTCTTCAATGATTTCAAGATCAAGTACTGGATTTCGATCTGTCTCTAGTGTTCCACAATCAAGAACGTGTACAAGTGCCACGCAACGTTCTACATGGCGCAGGAATTCAAGACCTAAACCTTTTCCTTGTGATGCGCCTGGAATTAGTCCTGGAACATCTGCAACGGTGAAGCGAGTCTCACCCGCTTGAACTACACCTAGGTTTGGAACCAAGGTAGTAAATGGATAGTCAGCAATCTTTGGACGAGCCGCAGAGATTGCAGCAATGAGGGAAGACTTTCCAGCACTTGGAAAACCAACGAGTGCAATATCAGCAACTGATTTCAATTCCAAATAGAGAGTGCGTGCTTCACCTGGCTCACCGAGAAGTGCAAATCCTGGTGCGCGACGCTTTGATGATGAGAGAGCTAAGTTTCCAAGCCCACCATGTCCGCCTTGGGCTGCCATAAACGTTGTACCAATTCCGACTAAATCTGCAAGCAGATTTCCTT
>JBILEX010000149.1:0-2833 GCA_044351895.1 Candidatus Planktophila sp. | reverse complement strand
TGCTGCGAAGAAGTGGTCACCTCCTGCATACCAAGATGTTCGTGCAAATGATGTCGCATTGTTGTCATCACATGACGGCGGGGCGTTGATTCGAATTATTGCAGGTGAACTCGATGGACATGTTGGTCCAGGTTCAACCCAGACACCAATTACTTTGATTCATGCAACTGTTGCTGCTGGTGCAGAACTTCGTCTTCCATGGCGTCGTGACTACAACGCTCTTGTGTATGCGATGGCAGGAAACGGTTTTGTTGGCGCGGGATCTCAACCAATTCAGATGGGACAACTTGCTGTCTTCGGTGATGGCGATGAGATTGTTGTTCGTGCAGCACAACATCAAGAGTCACGTTCTCCGCAACTAGAACTCTTTATTCTCGGTGGAGCACCAATTAAGGAACCTGTGGCGTGGATGGGTCCATTTGTGATGAATACAAAGCGCGAAGTGCTGCAGGCGTTTGAAGATTTCCAGAAGGGCTTACTCGGCTCGATTCCAGCGATTTATAAGGAAGATGCCAAGCCAAAGGCTCCGATTCAGCGCACGGATAAGTTGCAGGGCGATAGTCCTGCGCGCAAGGATGCGGATGCGGATGTTCATGCCTCTGACGCTGCCGCGGTTCTCGATGTACACGGAGCACCAACAGATATGCAGGAATCTGGAGATAAGTAATCCTCATACGGTTGGCAAGTTAGCCCTACTCCCACATCTGCACCACTAGATCCACAATCTTCGGCATCGCATATTGACGAATCTGGGGATAACTCACCTCCATTAATCTCACTCTGTCAGCGCATCAATGCACTATCTGCTCATGCCTTCAGCCACTGCAGCGATACCGATGAACGAAGATCACATCTCTTCATCGAACTACGCACGCGAAGCTCATGCGTCGGCTTCTGATCGCGAAGACTGCGTTGCCACCCTTCTCGCGGCCGCACCTGGAATCAAAACGCTAGGTGGGTTAATTGCAATTGATCCCCAAGAACTCTCACCCGCTGCACGCATCGATTACCTAGCCGCGCTTGAACGGCAGAGCAGTTGGTTACAGGCTGCAATGCAGCGCGCAATCGTCGCCGTAGCGGGAATAAGCGAAGGAAAGTCTGACGGACCATTTACCGGAGTAGATGAAGCAGAACGCGAGGATGTCTCTTCCGCTCTACGACTATCTGCTGGCACTGCACAAATGCGAATTGATGTTGCGCGTACTCTTGTCAACCATCTCCCAAATACTTGCTCAGCACTTGCTACCGGCGAACTGAGCGCCGCACATGCAACGGTAATCGCAAAAGAAACTGCAGCAGCAATTCGTGATGGCTTAAGTGAATTCGCAATATTTTCGATTGAAGAGAAGGCAATAGCGCACGCTGAATTTCATACGCCCTCTCAAGTGGCCCAACAAGTACGCAGCGCGATAGCCAAGTTTGCACCTGCCGCATTTGAAGAAGTTGTTGAAAAGGCGCGAGACTGCCGCCGAGTCAGTTGCTATAACGATATCGACGGGATGTCTACTGTTGTCGCGATACTTCCCGCTGCCGATGCGCAGACAGTTATGAAGGCTATCGAAGCATTCATCATAAAGGGATCCAAAGTGTTTAACTCATCTGACGAATCTGCTGTGACTGATATTCGTAGCGCAGATATGAAGCGTGCAGATGCTCTCACTACTCTCGCGGGTTTCGCACTCGCTGCCAGCAGTGAAGATGTTGCACTTCATCGCCGGCCGATCACAGTAAATGTGACAATTGATCTCCCAACGCTCCTTGGTTTAAGTGAAAATCCCGGACAACTAGCCGGATATGGAGCAATACCTGCCTCTGTTGCCAGAGCGCTTGCAAGTGATGGAAAATGGAAAAGATTTATCACTGATCCACAAACAGGTGCGTTATTGGATTATGGACGGGAAACTTATCAACCACCACAAGCATTGATTGATTTTCTTATTGCACGAGATCGAACTTGTCGATTCCCTGGATGTAGGCGATCGGCCGCGCTATCAGATTTAGATCATGCTCAAAGTTGGGAAACTGGTGGAACGACCTCGCTCGATAACCTCGGCGCTCTCTGTCGCCGTCACCACCTGCTCAAGACCCATGGTGGCTGGAGTATTGAATCGCGCGCAGACGGATCGTGTACCTGGACTTCTCCGCTTGGAAAGATTTATCAGACTCCAGCGCGTTCGATTGTCGAGTCTGTTTAGTCGAGTCTGTTGAGCCAGCACCACCAAAGCAGTTGAGCCAGTACCGCCAAAACTGTTGAGCCAGCACCACCGAATCAGTTGTCGAGGTTTGGGGTGAATTCCCTTCTTCTCCCAAGCGTTAGAATCAGCCTGTGAACAAGCACGCACAAGTCGTTGACAAGGTGATTCTCTATTACGGCTTCACGCCGATTAGCGATCCTGAAGCGATACGTCTATGGCAGACCCAACTCTGCACTTCACTTGGATTAACTGGTCGAATTCTTATTTCAAAGCATGGAATCAACGGAACTCTCGGCGGCAAAATGGCAGAGCTAAAGAAATATGTTCGCCAAACCCGCAGTTACTCAGGATTTAATAAGATGCCAATTAAGTGGTCTGAAGGGACTGGAAACGATTTCCCGCGTCTTTCCGTTAAAGTGAAATCCGAGTTAGTGGCATTTGGTGATCCTGATGTCATTCAAGTTGATGCAAATGGAGTTGTTGGCGGCGGAAAACACCTACGTCCTCATCAGGTTGAGAAGCTTGTACAAGAACGTGGCGATGACGTGGTCTTTTTTGATGGTCGAAATGCCTTTGAAGCAGAGATCGGTAAATTCAAAAACGCAATTATTCCCGATGTGACTTCATCGCGAGACTTT
>JBILEX010000148.1:0-2837 GCA_044351895.1 Candidatus Planktophila sp. | reverse complement strand
CTTATGTCGCATGCGGGCCTATAGCTCAGCCTGGTTAGAGCGCTTCCCTGATAAGGAAGAGGTCGGTGGTTCGAGTCCACCTAGGCCCACCCGTTCTAACACGGGGACCTAGCTCAATTGGTAGAGCACCGCCTTTGCAAGGCGGGGGTTAGGGGTTCGATTCCCCTGGTCTCCACAAACGTTTCATTCAACACTCCAACTTCTAGAACGGTGCTCACGATGACAACTGCAACTCTCCACACAAATCTCGGTGACATTGTTATTGAAATGTTTGAACACCAAGCACCAAAGACAGTTGCAAACTTTGTTGGTCTTGCAACAGGCGCTAAGGAATACACCGACATGTCAACAGGTGCGAAGAAGACCGGAAACTTTTACGACGGTCTTATCTTCCATCGCGTTATCGACGGATTCATGATCCAAGGCGGATGCCCAATGGGTAAAGGCTTCGGAGACCCAGGATATAAATTTGAAGATGAGTTCCATGGCGAACTTTCATTTGATCGCCCATACCTATTAGCAATGGCTAACTCAGGTCCAAACACAAACGGATCACAGTTCTTTATCACTGTAGCTCCAACACCACACCTCAACCGCAAGCACTCAATCTTCGGTGAAGTAAAGGATGCAGCAAGCCAGGCAGTTGTTGATGCAATCGCAACAACCAAAACTGGTGCTGGCGATAAGCCTGTTAAAGACGTTGTCATTAACAGCGTCACCGTTGCATAACTTTTAATTCAATGAAGGCTCAGCGCTCTGCGACTATCGGCCTCATCACAATAATCTGCGGTTTTTTTCTCTGGCAGAAAGTTGATGACACAATCATCAACAACTTCTTCCTTCCCCCACTTGCAGATCTGCAAGCTACCGGGCAGTGGTATCGCCTCGTCACAGTTGGGTTGATGCACGATCAGACGAGCGATCTGCCGTACCACCTAGCCTTTAATATGTTGGCGCTGCACTCACTAGGAACACAGATCGAAGAACTGCTCGGCAAATCAAAGTTTCTTGTAATTTTCTTCATCTCGCTTCTTGCAGGTTCACTGACCTCGGCGTTTTTTCTACCCTTTAATGGATATTCCATCGGAGCATCTGGAGCAGTCTTTGGGCTCTTCGGCGCAATCTTGGTGATCTATAAGAGATACGGGGCTGACCTCAAAAGCACCTTGATTACCGTAGGCCTCAACCTAGCTATTGGCTTTACGATCCCTGGAATCGACTGGAGAGCCCACGTAGGGGGTCTCCTAGGCGGAGCAGTGGCGGCGAAGGTTCTTATCCACAAGTAAGCCCACAGCTGTGGATGAATTACACCATTGTAATTTAACCCTTGATATTGCGAAGCAAAACTTGAGCAACGTCGAGGACTTCAACATCTGACTCACGCGCCGTCATTCCATCACCGATCATGATGCGACAGAATGGACAACCAACTGCAACTTCTTCAACACCGGTTGCAATCGCCTCATCAACACGATTGAGGTTGATGCGCGTACCAAGTTTTTCTTCCATCCACATACGAGATCCGCCGCCACCGCAACAGAACGAACGCTCTTGATTGCGAGGCATCTCTTCAATGTCACAACCTGAAGCTTCAAGAAGTTCACGAGGTGGCGCGTAGATCTGATTGTGACGACCGAGATAACAAGGATCATGGAATGTAATTTTCTGATCTGCCTTATGCGGACTTGTCTTTAGGCGGCCTTCGCGAACAAGAGTGTTAAGAAGTTGCGTGTGGTGCAACATCTCAAGCTCATAACCACTCTGTGCGTAATCGCGACCAATGGTTGTAAAGCAATGGGGGCAAGTAACTACAACTTTCTTCTTACCTTTTGGACGATCGCCAAAAGTCTCTTTAAATGTTTCAATATTTTCGCGCGAAAGTATTTGATATAAAAATTCATTACCGGCACGACGTGCAGCATCTCCCGTGCAAGTCTCTTTCTTGCCAAGAACTGCGAAGTTAACTCCTGCCATATGTAATAGCTCTGCGACAGCTTTTGTAGTTTTCTTTGCGCGTTCTTCATATGCACCGGCACAACCAACCCAGAATAAATATTCAACTTCTTCAGGAAGTTCACCCTCAACAAGGCGCACTGGGAAGTCACACTCTGCGATCCACCCTTCGCGATCTGCGCGGTTAGCACCCCATGGGTTACCAGTCTTCTCTAGATTTCTAAATGTTCCACCAAGTTCAGTTGGAAATTCTGATTCAACCAAAACTTGAAAACGGCGCATATTGACGATGTGATCCACATGCTCGATATCTACCGGGCATTCTTCAACGCAAGCACCGCAGGTAGTACAAGACCATAAAACATCTAGTGAAATAGGGGCGTTATCGCCAACCAGAGCTTCGTTATCTACAACCTTAGCCATCGCATGATCGCGCATTGCCATAATTAACAATTTAGGCGAGAGCGGCTTATCTGTATGCCAAGCAGGACATTGTGATTGGCAGCGACCACATTCAGTACATGTGGTCATATCGAGCAGTCCCTTCCAGGAAATGTCAGCACGATTTCCTAGACCGAATACATCATCTTCTTTAGGATCTTCAAAATCAATTGGCTTTCCATGTGAAAGCATTTCAGGAAGTGCGCCAAGTGAGTTGCTGCCATCACTATTGCGCTTATAGAAGATGTTAAAGAAAGCTAAGAAGCGGTGCCAAGCAACACCCATAGTGAGATTGCTTGCGATCACGATAAACCAAGCCATTGAAGTAACGATCTTCATCGCAGCAACAATTACAATTGCATTCTCGATTGCAGTTGTACTCCAACCACTAAAGAACACAACCGCTGGCCAAGATAGCGCGTAGTGCCAATTCCAAGATTCTT
>JBILEX010000147.1:0-2853 GCA_044351895.1 Candidatus Planktophila sp. | reverse complement strand
GATTCGGTCGCGATCGATTTCAGCTGTTGAGATAAATTCTTTACGTGGAGCAACATCGTTACCCATCAAAAGCTCAAACATCTTCTCTGCAGCCGTTGCATCTGAAACTGTAATGCGACGAAGTGTACGCGCATCTGGGTCCATCGTTGTTTCACGAAGCTGATCAGCATCCATCTCACCAAGACCTTTGTAGCGCTGAATAGGCTCTTTCCACTTCTTGCCAGCCTTTGTGAGCTCTGCAGTGACCTTCTTCATCTCATCATCAGAGTAGGTATAGATGTACTCACCTTTTTTGCCGCCACCACCCATGGTTTCAATACGGTGCAGAGGTGGAATTGCGGCAAACACACGCCCTGAATCAATCATTGGACGCATGTAGCGATATAAAAGTGTGAGCAAGAGGCAGCGAATGTGTGCGCCATCAACGTCAGCATCTGACATCAGAATCAAACGCCCATAGCGTGCATCATCAAGTTCGAATGACTTTCCAGAGCCTGCGCCAAGTACCTGAATAATTGATGCACACTCTGAGTTATCAAGCATCTGCGAGAGCGAAGCCTTTTGAACGTTAAGAATCTTTCCACGAATAGGCAGGATCGCCTGGAACTCTGAGTTACGGGCCGCTTTTGTAGTGCCAAGTGCTGAGTCGCCCTCTACGATAAAGAGTTCGGTGCGAGTGACATCTTCTGAACGGCAATCGGCCAACTTGGTTGGAAGTGATGAAGATTCAAGTGCGTTCTTACGGCGCTGCAGATCTTTATGAGCTCGTGCTGAGATGCGGGTACGCGATGCGCCGACAACCTTCTCCATAATCAACTTGCCGTTTGCTTTTTCGATCCGCTTGGTCGTGGTAAAAAATTCTTTAAGCTTGTCGGCAACTACTGCGGAGACAATTCGTGTGGCAGCTGCAGTACCGAGAACTTCCTTAGTCTGACCTTCGAACTGAGGTTCAGACATGCGAACTGTGACGACGGCGGTAAGACCTTCCATCACATCATCCTTGATCACATCTGCTTCGTTCTTCTTTAAGATGCCAGCAGAGCGCATCGCTTCATTGAATGCTTTAGTGATCGCGCGCTCGAATCCTTGGACGTGGGTTCCGCCTTTAGGGGTTGCGATGATGTTTACGAAGGAGCGAAGTGTTGTATCAAAGCCCATTCCCCACTTCATTGCGATATCAACTTCCATATCGCGCTCAACTTCGGTGGAGACCATGTGACCCTTGTCGTCTAGTACAGGAACTGTCTCTTGGTAGTGACCGGTTCCGTAAATTCGAATGACGCTTCCGACTGGTTCATCAGGTTGCAAGAAATCGCAGTACTCAGAGATTCCACCTTTATGGAAGAAGGACTGAGTGGTCGGAGTCTTGCTGCGATTGTCATTAACAATCAGTGTGAGACCAGGAACCAAGAATGAAGTTTGACGTGCGCGAGCGTAAATATCTTCAATATCTAGTGAGGCTTCCTTTAAGAAGATCTGCTTATCGCTCCACCACTTGATACGTGTACCTGTGACTTTTGCTGAAACTTTACCGATTGTTCGAAGTCCTGACTGTGGTGTGAAGTCAGCCTTGGGACCTTCACCATCAAAGACGCCTGCTTCACCGCGACGAAATGACATCCAGTAAATCTTGCCGTTGCGATCTACTTCGGCATCAAGGCGTTCGGCAAGTGCGTTTACAACAGATGCACCTACGCCATGGAGCCCACCTGAGGCTGCGTACGATCCCCCACCAAATTTTCCGCCAGCATGTAATTTTGTGAGAACAACTTCAACGCCGGTAAGTCCAGTCTTTGGTTCTTTATCTACTGGAATTCCACGGCCATCATCGTGGACCTCAACGGAACCATCTGCTTCAAGATTGATGTCGATCTTCTTGCAGTGACCAGCTAGCGCTTCATCGACTGCGTTATCAATAATCTCCCAGAGACAATGCATGAGGCCGCGTGAATCGGTAGAGCCGATATACATACCTGGGCGCTTGCGAACGGCATCAAGGCCTTCCAGGACCGCTAAATCTTTTGCGGTATAGCTATCTAATTCGGCGCCCGGGGCGGTGAGATCGAGCTGTTCACCGGAATCTTTTTTGGCAGCCATGGGTGCAAAGATTAGCCAGCGAACTCTTTGCAGGTGCGTAAACGCGCCGAGGTTCATCTCAATAACTGGGAAAACCTTCCAATTTCTGTGAGATATCTATCTAAATGGAGAAAATTTCTTGGAAATCAGCAGGCGGGGAATATTTATAGATGGCATGATGTTCCATACGAAGACCCCATTCGAGTACAGATCATCACCGTGGTGATCTTTAGGCAATGATCGGAGAGCGCGATGAACGAGCAAGTTATCCTCGAATCCACACCTCTAAATGCCCTTGATAGGTGCGATCGATGTGGAGCCCAAGCATATGTTCGCGCTATCTTGCTTAACGGCGGCGAGCTATTGTTTTGCGCTCACCATGGCAAGGAATATGCCGAGAAACTTAAAGTTGTAGCAGCAAAGATTCAAGATGAATCAGATAAGCTGGTTGAAAGTAAGTAATTAGTAGTAAAGAAAAGCCCCTGTGCGAGTAATTGCACAGGGGCTTTTCTTTCTCTTCTTAATCTAGATAATCTCGCAGTGATTGCGAACGTGATGGGTGGCGTAGCTTCGACATTGTCTTTGATTCGATCTGGCGAATACGTTCACGAGTAACTCCGTGAACCTTTCCGATCTCATCTAGTGTCTTTGGCTGTCCATCTGTGAGGCCATAGCGAGCCTTGATTACATCTGCTTCGCGCTGAGTAAGTCCACCAAGAACCTGCATCAACTGCTCCTGCAAGATTGTGAAGGTAACGGACTCTTCAGGCTTAACAG
>JBILEX010000019.1:0-10573 GCA_044351895.1 Candidatus Planktophila sp. | reverse complement strand
CAGGTGCTGGTACAGGTCGTCGTAAGGAAGCAGTTGCTCGCGTTCGTCTCGTTCCTGGAACAGGTCGCTGGGTTATCAACGGCAAGACACTTGAAGCATATTTCCCAAATAAAGTTCACCAACAATCAGTCTCTGAACCACTTCGCACAGTAGCTGCAGAGGGTCAGTACGATGTTTTTGCTCGCATCAACGGTGGTGGAGTTTCCGGTCAAGCCGGTGCACTTCGCCTTGGCGTTGCTCGTTCACTTAACGAGATTGATGTTGAAGCACACCGTCCAGCACTTAAGAAGGCTGGATTCCTCTCACGTGATGCACGTGTGATTGAGCGCAAGAAGTACGGCCTTAAGAAGGCTCGTAAGCGCTCACAATACTCAAAGCGTTAATTCACTTAAGGCGGCCTTCATGTCCCTTTTTGGTACAGATGGAATCCGCGGTTTGGCTAATGGCCAAATACTTACCGCTGAACTCGCACTCGATGTAGCCGTTGCTGCTGCACATATTCTCGTTGAAAGTTTCGATGATAAATCTGTGCGCCCGCGTGCAATTGTGGGACAAGATTCACGAGCATCTGGTGAGTTCCTAGAAGCAGCTGTTGTTGCAGGGCTTACAAGTGCTGGCGTTGATGTTTATCGCGTTGGCGTATTGCCTACCCCGGCAATCTCATACCTCGTTGCAGCAACCGGTGCCGATCTTGGCGTCATGATTTCGGCTTCACATAATGCAATGCCAGATAACGGGATCAAGCTATTTGCGCGAGGCGGCGGCAAACTCGATGATTCAATCGAAGCACTCATTGAGGCTCGTTTAGGTGAGCCATGGGAGCGACCAACAGGACGCGGAGTCGGTCGCGCCATTAATGATGAAGGTGCGAAAGAGAAGTACATTGAACATCTCATGACATCAGTTGCTACGCGACTAGATGGGCTCAAGATCGTCGTTGATTGTGCAAATGGTGCAGCATCTTTTGTTGCACCAGATGCGCTCGCACGAGCAGGTGCCACAGTTGTGGCAATCTCACATGCTCCAGATGGCTGGAACATTAACGAGAATTGCGGATCGACCTATCTTTCCAACCTTAAAGCGGCCGTTGTTAAAGAGGGTGCTGATTTTGGTATCGCTCATGATGGTGATGCCGATCGTTGTTTAGCAGTGGATGTACAAGGCAACGAGGTCGATGGCGACATGATTATGGCAATTCTTGCTATCGGTATGAAGGCAAGCGGTCAACTCAAGGCCGATACTGTCGTTGGCACAGTAATGAGCAATTTAGGTTTCATGCATGCAATGAAGGAAGCCGGCATTGCCGTTGAGACAACTCCCGTTGGAGATCGCTACGTTCTTGAGCGCATGCTTGAAAAAGATTTTGTTTTAGGTGGCGAACAATCCGGCCACGTCATAATGCGTAAATTTGCGAATACAGGAGATGGTTTGCTCACAGCACTTGCTGTGGCTCAAGAAGTAGCACGTAGTAAGAAGTCGTTGGCAGAGCTAGCATCTGTAATGACTCGCTTTCCACAAATTTTGATCAATGTGAAGGGTGTTGCGAAAGAGAAGTTAGCGAGTAATTCGGTAATCGCTGATGCAGTCATAGCCGCCGAAACCACGTTAGGGTCTTCAGGTCGCGTTCTTCTACGCGCCTCAGGGACTGAAAACCTTGTAAGAGTGATGGTCGAAGCCTCGAGTGATAACCTTGCCTCTGAAGTTGCGACAACGCTTGCAGATGTCGTAAGAAACGAACTTTCTCTCTAAGGAGATCAAAATATGTGCGGCATTGTGGGATACACAGGCGCACGTTCGGCAGTTGATCCACTTATTGAAGGACTCCGCCGCCTTGAATATCGCGGCTATGACTCAGCAGGAATCGCACTCGGCACACCAACTTCGCTCTTTATTGAAAAGCGAGCCGGAAAGCTCGCCAACTTAGAGAGCGCACTCTCACCAAATATCCCAACTGTTCATTCCGGCATTAGCCACACGCGATGGGCAACTCATGGTGGGCCGACAGATCGCAACGCACACCCTCACGTTGATAACGAAGGTAAGTTAGCGGTCATCCATAATGGAATTATCGAGAATTACTCAGAACTTAAGGCAGAACTTGAATCTCGCGGACATACATTTTCTTCCGATACAGATACGGAATCAGTTGCTCACTTACTCTCGGATCTGCGTAAAGAGCATGGGGGAGATTTAACCCAGGCGATGCGTGCTGCTGTAAAGCTATTGCGCGGATCCTTCACCTTGTTGGCAGTACATGCAGATGATCCAGAGCGCATTGTTGGTGTTCGTCGCAACTCTCCACTTGTGGCTGGAATCGGTGATGGCGAGAACTTCTTAGCCTCAGATGTTGCCGCGTTTATTGATTACACCAAGCGCGCGATCGAACTTGGTCAGGATGAGGTCATCACAATCACACCAGAAACGATTGAAATTATTGATCTCGATGGCAAGGCTGTCGCTCCTCGCGAATATGAAATTACCTGGGATGCAGCTGCTGCGCAGAAGGGTGGCTTCACACACTTCATGCTCAAGGAGATCTTCGAACAACCTAAGGCAGTTGCCGATACCTTGATTGGACGGCTGAGTGATAACGATCAGATCCTGATTGATGAACTTCACATGACTGATGCTGAAATTGCTGCGCTCAAAAAGATTGTTGTAATTGCCTGCGGTACTGCTTATCACGCAGGAATGGTTGCAAAGTACGCTATCGAGAAGTGGGCAAAAATCAGCGTAGAGGTAGAGATTGCTAGCGAATATCGATACCGCGATCCCATCGTAGATAGTTCAACGCTTGTCGTTGCAATCTCACAATCAGGTGAGACGATGGATACCTTGATGGCTGTGCGCCATGCAAAGGCTGCGGGTGCGCGAGTTCTCGCAATCTGCAATACAAATAGCTCAACAATTCCGCGCGAATCGGATGCGGTGATTTATACACATGCTGGGCCTGAGATTGCGGTTGCATCAACCAAGGCACTACTGACCCAGATCGTCGCCGTTTATCTCCTTGGACTCAAGCTTGCTCAGGTTCGTAAAGAGATCAGCGATCTTGAAGTGAAAACAATTTATCATCAGATGCTGGAGCTTCCTGGTCAGATTGAACAGATTCTAGAAACTGTTGAACCGCTTCGTGAGCTCACTCGTAAATTTGCATCATCAGACACCGTCTTATTCTTGGGGCGCAACGTGGGATTTCCCGTTGCACTTGAAGGCGCTTTGAAGTTGAAGGAGCTTGCCTATATTCACGCAGAAGGCTTTGCTGGCGGCGAACTTAAGCATGGACCGATTGCACTCATTGATTCAGTGAAGCAGACACCAGTAATCGCGATTTTGCCAGCAGGACATGAGAATGCACTCGATGAGAAGATGCTCAGCAATATTCAAGAAGTAAAAGCACGCGGTGCACGCGTAATCGTTATTGCCCAAGAAGGCGATGCTGTCGTCGGTGCAGAGCACATCATTCGAATTCCTTCAGGACCAGCGCTTCTTCAACCGATCTTGGCAACAGTTCCATTGCAGGTCTTCGCATATGAAATGGCAGTAACGCGTGGAAATGATGTAGACCAACCTCGAAACTTGGCTAAATCTGTAACGGTGGAGTAAAGATACGTGCCAGCAGATACTCGTAAGGCGCAACGAAATAGGGCCTTCAAGTGGTCAGCAATTCTCTTTACTGGCTTTCTCATCGTTACGCAGCAGGTCTACACATATGGTCCACTGACGGTATTTGATAAGCGCATCAACAGCTCACCTAAACCACAATTTGAAGGTTTGGGTGGATTTATTCTGCGCAGACTAGATGATCTAGGTTTGCGTGGATTAACAGCAACAGTCTTGCTGATCGCTGCAGCATTCATTGCGTGGAAATTTAAAACATGGCGTCCGCTCAACCTCGCTTTTCTTTCACTAATACTTCTCAACCTTGTTGTGGGTTCGGCAAAGTTATTACTTGGTCGCACAAAACCACGTCTTGGAATTGATCTCTTACATGCGGGTGGAATGTCATACCCAAGTGGTCATGCATCAAATGCTGTTTTATCATGGGGAATCTTGGCCTATTTGATATATAGATACGCCCACGTTGATCGATATCAAGGACGCTTAGCATCAGCTGGTGTCGCAGCAATTTCCTTGACGGTTTGCACAGTCTCATTAATTCGTCACACACATTGGTTTACCGATCTTTTGGGTGGCCTCTTTGTTGGTAGCGCACTCCTTGTAGCGGTAATCGCCGTCGATAGGTATGTTCCCTCGAAAAGCCAACTGCACTAGACTCAAGCCCATGATTGATGGAATCGGCATCGATGTTGTCGACATCGAACGCTTTAAAGAGAGCATTGATCGAACGCCAGGCTTACGAGAGAAACTCTTCACTCCGTCAGAGGCAAGCAAGCCAATCGCGTCCCTCGCCGCACGCTTTGCAGCGAAAGAAGCCCTCTATAAAGCACTAAGTCCTGCCCATGGCTTGGCATGGCATGAGGCTGAAGTGATCAACTTTGAAAATGGAAAGCCAGCATTTTTATTCCGCGGCGCAATTGCAGATCTCATTGATGGCGCAGAGGTGCATCTATCTCTTTCGCATGATGGCGCAATCGCATCAGCGATGGTGGTCCTCGAAAGATGAGCACCGTCAATCGCGCAGAAGCAATCGTTGATCTAGATCGCATCACCGAGAACGTGAAGCACCTTAAGGCGGTAGCTGGTGTGGATCTCATGGCAGTTGTTAAGGCTGATGCATATGGTCACGGATTAGTTCATGTGGCTCGTGCGGCACTTGCTGGCGGTGCAAAATCTTTAGGTGTGGCTCTCCTTGAGGAGGCAATTACGCTGCGAGCTGCCGGAATCACTGCACCGATCTTGGCATGGTTGGTACCTCCTGGATCAGATTACAAGGCAGCCGTTGATCACGATATCGAGTTGGCGGCCTCATCAATAATCGCACTTGAAGAAATCGGTGCAGTTAAATCTGCCAACCGCCCACGCGTTCATCTTGAAGTTGATACCGGTATGACCCGCGGAGGATTTTTAACTGAGTGGGGAAAGCTTGATGCTCGCCATGTTTCGAACATTGAAATCGTTGGAATCTTCTCTCACTTTGCTCGAGCAGATGAACCAAGTGAAGAACAGAATAATCTGCAACGCGTACGGTTTAAGGAGATGGTTGCAACTCTAGAGTCATTCGGATTTACAAATATTGTTCGCCATCTTTCAAACTCTGCAGCAACGCTAAAGGATGAAGCCTCACGATTTGATATGGTCCGAGCCGGAATTGCGATCTATGGATTAACGCCGGATGTAAACACTCTGGGCACTTCAACATCACTCGGATTAAAGGCTGCGATGTCGCTGCGTGCAAAGCTACATTTAGTAAAGGAAGTTCCCGCCAATTCACCAGTTGGATACGGAGCAACTGCTGTAACAGATCGTTATACAAAACTTGGAATTGTTGCGATGGGATATGCCGATGGAATTCCGCGTATCGCACAAGGTGCTGGAATATTTGTCCATGGCAGACGTGCACCAATAATTGGGCGAGTATCCATGGATCAATTCGTAGTTGATTTAGGTCCAGATTCGCAAGCAATATCAGGTGAATGGGTTGAGGTTTTTGGCGATGGAATCGCAGGGGGTTACACGGCCGAAGAGTGGGGAAGCGCTTGTGGCTCAATTAATTACGAGATAGTTACACGAATTGGCCCTCGTGTGCCTAGAATCTACCGATCAAGTTCGCTGACGACAGAGTAGGAGAAGATGTGAGTTCGAAGTCTTTACTCTCCATCTCTAACCTCACCGTTGAATTTGGCGGTCTGCGAGCACTTGATGATGTCTTTCTTAATCTCGAGAGCAATCAAGTGGTGGGCCTTATCGGTCCAAATGGCGCCGGTAAGACAACTTTGTTTAATGCAATCTGCGGACTTGTTAAGCCAACATCTGGAACGCTGACACTTAATGGTCAAGCACATGACTGGCCAGCCACTCACGACTTAACTTCACTAGGAATTTCGCGCACACTTCAAGGTGTCGGACTTTTTCCAGATCTCACGGTTGCTGAAAATGTGATGATTGGTGCGCAAAAGTTTGCGCGCACAGGGCTAATCTCTGCAGGATTTGGCAGAAATAAGAATGATGAACGTTTACTTCGCGAACGTGCTCACTGGGCACTCGAGCGTGTATATGCCGGCAGCCTTTCAGATAAGCGCGCAGACTCTCTTTCATATCCAGATACCAAGCGAGTTGCAATAGCTCGCGCACTTGTGAGTGAACCAAAGATTCTAATGCTTGATGAGCCAGCAGGTGGATTGGGTGCACAAGATATCGAGTGGATGAATGATCTGATTCGCAATCTTCGTTCAGCAATGTCCATTCTTATCGTCGAGCACCATATGGATGTCGTTATGAGTGTCTGTGATGAACTCTACGTTCTTAACTTTGGTGAAGTCATCGCAAGCGGTAGCTCAGAGACTGTCCGTCGCGATCCTGCTGTGATCGCTGCCTACCTCGGAACTGGGGTTGCATGATGTTAACGGTGAATAACTTAACTGTTGATCACGGAGCGATTCGTGCGATCCATGGCATTTCATTCTCAGTCGAAAAAGGACAACTTGCCGCGGTCATCGGATCTAATGGCGCTGGAAAAACAACTCTGATGCGCACACTTTCAGGTTTAAAGAGTGCTGAAAGCGGTACTGCAACCTGGTTGGATCACAATCTCTTGCACGGAAAACCAGAACATCATGTGCGCCAAGGAGTTTCACATGTCTCTGAAGGAAAATCAGTTATTGCGCAATTGACTGTTGAGGAGAATCTTGATCTCGGCGCGCTGTGGCGTCGTAATCGCGATGAGGCAAAGGCAACGAAAGAAGAAGTCTTTAACCTATTTCCACGCCTTGGAGAGCGCCGAAAGCAACTTGCTGACACTCTCTCAGGTGGCGAGCGACAGATGCTTGCGATAGGTCGCGCATATATGTCCCGCCCTGCGTTACTGCTTCTTGATGAACCATCACTTGGCTTAGCACCGCTTGTTATCGAACAGATCTTTCAATCGATTCGACAGATTGTCGATTCAATGGGCGTGACAGTGGTTCTTGTTGAACAAAATGCAATGGGTGCACTAAAGATTGCAGACTCTGGAGTTGTACTCAATCTTGGAACCATCGCAGCAAGTGGAAAAGCATCTGACCTCATCGCCGACCCAGCAGTTCGCACTGCTTATTTGGGATTTTAGGGGAGCGCCATGAATCAATTTCTAGATATGGTCTTGATCGGAATCAGTGCTGCCTCAATCTATTCACTCATGGCAATTTCTATGGTCTTGGTGTGGCGATCGACTCGCGTTGTTAACTTTGCACAGGCTGGAATGGCTCTGCTCTCGGCCTATATTGGTTATGAGCTAGTTGGGCGAATTGGAAATTTCTGGATCGCATTACCTCTTGCAATGATTCTCGGTGCAGCCTTCTCCGCTTTTATTGAGTTTGTCTTGATGCGCACCTTGCAAAAACACAGTAGCCAGGGTGCGATCGCTGCAATTGCGCCAATTATTGCAACGCTTGGTTTACTTGGTTTGATCCGCGCAACTATTGGATTTATCTGGGGCCACGCAGATGTGCAGATTGAAGCACCACTTTCTAAAGTTGGATTTCAATTCGGTGAAACAACAATTATAATGAGCCCGATGAGTCTATTTGTACTCCTCTTTGTAATTACCCTAATGATTATCGTGAGTATTGTTTTCCAAAAAACTAATATAGGACTTGCGCTACGCGCATCTGCATATGCTCCGGAGATTGCTCAGCTTGCTGGCATTCGCGTTTCTGGTATCCGAACATTGGGTTGGGCGATTGCAGGAGCGGCAGGCGCTGCCGCAGGAATCTTGCAGACAGTAAATGGAACTGGTGCGCTTTCACCCGAGTCACTCGAATTTAGCTTGCTTCTAGTCTTTGGATTCATCGCTGCAGTAATCGGTGGGCTTGAGTCACTTCCAGGTGCGGTTCTGGGTGCACTCATTCTCGGATTAGTTCTGGCAGCGGTTCAAATCTACATAAGTGGAGCTTTAGTGTTTATCGTCGCATTCTTGCTCTTGCTCTTAGTTTTGATTTTACGCCCTCAAGGTTTCTTAGGTTCTAAGGCGGGTCGCCGTGCTTAAGAAACATCCAATAATTACCTTTATCTTTTTTGGATTCATCCTCTTCCTTATCAGTAATCGACTTGATGAAATCCTTGTTTATCAAGGTGCAACTGTTGCTGTGTACGCAATCGGTATCGCATCTCTCATTCTCCTCATCGGATATTCAGGTCAAGTTTCACTTGGCCATGGAGCGTTTCTTGCCATCGGTGGTTTCGCAGCAGCACTTGCTCGCATTCATTACGAAGCTCCGATCTGGTTAACATTTGTTGTAGCAGTTTTGGCTGCAGCAATCGGCGGAGCACTCTTAGGTTTAGCTGCGGCACGTTTGAGTGGTCCTTATTTAGCTGGAACAACTCTTGCTCTGGCAATTGGTCTGCCATCAATTGCGAACCAATTCTCAATCTTCGGCGGCGAGCAGGGCGTACCTTTCGATATTGGATTTCCTCCAGCATCACTCGGCGAAGATTTCACACAGTACAAATGGTTTTTCTGGATTAGCTGGACAGTTGCTCTCATCACTCTCTATTGGTTACGAAATATTCTCAATTCCAGATATGGCCGTGGCTGGCGTGCCGTGCGCAGTAATGATGTTGCAGCAGAACTTGCAGGCATTCACGTTGGTCGTAATAAAGTTCTAGCCTTTACGATCAGCGCAGGCCTTGCAGGCCTAGCTGGGGCACTCCTAGCGATGACAATTAGCCTCGCCTCACCGGGTGTTTTCCCGCTTGCGCTCTCATTTTCTTTGGCGACAGGCGCAGTTCTCTCTGGCGTAACTACCCTCGGAGGCGTCATGATTGGCTCAGTGACTCTGGTGGCCATCCCTGAGATCGCCCTAGCGATAGCCAATCGCTACGGCTCAGAGACGATCACCACGAACTTGCCAGGATTGTTGGTAAGCGCGTTACTGATCTTGACTGTTCTTTTCGTTCCAAATGGGCCGGTAGAACAGTTACACGCTAAGCGTGCGAAGAGAGGACACTCTTCGCATAGCCCGGTCGAGATATCAGTACGCGTTGGCAGCAAAACTTGGTCAACGAAGAAGTAGTACAGAAGAAGTAGTACAGAAGTAAGAAAAAATCCCGTAAGGGCCCTCGATGGAAGGAATGAAATGATCAGAATCAATCGTCGGAAGTTGATAACAACTTCTGCGGTGCTTGCAATTGCAGCCCTCACAGTAGCTACTGTGCCTGCACAAGCGCTGAACCCACAAATGGCAGATCCCGGTATCACTGCCTCAACAATTAAGTTGGGTATCACATCTCCACTCACTGGTATCGCATCTCCTGGATATAACAAGATCCCAGGTGCGATGAAGGCTTACTTTGATTACGTCAATACAAATGGCGGAGTCAATGGTCGCAAGATCACTCTTGTGAGCAAAGATGACCAGTACATCCCAACAACAGCGGTAGCCAAGGCGAATGAGTTAATTCTTCGCGACAAGGTCTTCGCACTTGTGGGAACACTTGGAACAGCGAGCACAAAGGCACTTACCGCGTCAACACAGCTATCAAAGCGCGGAATTCCTTCACTCTTTGTTAATACAGGCTGGAGCGGTTTTGCTGATAAGAAGGCATACCCAACAACATTCTCAATCTTGCCTTCATACCAAATGGAAGCAAAGATTATGGCGAAGTACATCAAAGATACATATGCAGGCAAGAAGATTGCCCTTATCTATCAGGATGATGACTTTGGTCGCGATGCACTCGCTGGCTTTAAGACAGCCGGTCTGACATTCGATACATACATTCCTTATGCATCAGGTTCACAGTCACTTCCTGCAACAGGTGCTGGTTGGATCTCAAAGCTTAAGACTGCTGGATCAGAAGTAACTGTTCTCTTCGGAGTCTCATCAGCTTCAACTGCAGCTCTTGCAAATGCTTTCGCTGCAGGATTTAAGACCCAGTGGGTCTTGGGTTCAGTAGGTGGAGATGCAACAACAATTGCTGCAACAAATAGGGCATTTGTTCCATTGCTCACTGGCGCAAAGGGCTTCTCATTTGCTCCAGCTCCAACAGATACAACTGATGAATACATCAAGTTGTTCCAGTCAATCTACGCTGCAGCTCAGCCAACACAGACCTTCGACAACAACGTTGTTGCGGGTATGTCTAACGCGTTCCTAGCTGTGCAGGCGCTTAAGGCTGCTGGTGCAAACTTGACACGTAAGGGTCTGATTCAAACAATTGAGACAAAGGGTTCAACCTTTGCTAATCCATTCCTCACTCCACTCGGTTACTCAACAACATCACATATTGGTGCGCAGGGTTACTGGGTTGGAACATATGGACCAACTGGTGCATTGACACCTGATGGTGGCAAGTACACCGTCTACACAACCGATTCAGGTTCGGGCCCTGTTGTTCTTTCAACATACAAGCGCCCAGCAATGCCTGCGAAGGGACTCTAATAATGAAAATCTCATTTAAATCACGTATCGTC
>JBILEX010000146.1:0-2887 GCA_044351895.1 Candidatus Planktophila sp. | reverse complement strand
ATCGCTATCTCCAAAGGTGAGTGCAGTAAGCCCAGTGCGATTAATCTTTAGGACGGCAAGATCATAAGATGAATCGCGACCAACAATTGTTGCATCAAGAGTTGTCCCATCATTGAGTTGAACTTCGATGGAGCCATTGCTACCAACAGCGTCGGCAATCACATGGTTATTGGTCAGGATAAATCCAGTGCTATCGATAACAAATCCCGTGCCTGTTCCAGCTCCTGATTTACTTTGTGCTGATATCGAAACAACTGAGGGAAGCACTCGCTGTGCAATATCTGCAACAGACCCTGGCGGGCGTTCAATTGAAGAACTAACTGAAGTCAATTTTATTTCATGGCCAAAGAGCGATCCAGAAGAACTCGCTCCGAATATTGCTCCAACCAAACCTGCAATACCAGCCATCAAAAGAGCATTTGAACGCGTAACAAATTTTGCTTTACCGTGCGCAGATGATGGCACCCACCAAGGACCAGTGCCCATTGGTTGTTGTGGTTGCTGCTCAGTCATGGAGATATCTTTCTACAGTTTCGTAGCAAGTAACAAGCCATCCCCTAGGGGAATGAGTGAAGTCACCCACTTATCCGTCTCGCCTTTAAGTAGTTTCCCAGCATCACGCAGGGCGATAGTCTTTGGATCGCGCTGGGCGGGATCATTGACCTTTGCACCACCGAAGAAATTATCAATAACAAAGACGCCACCGCTGCGCAGAATGCGATGGGCTTCAACTATGGCATCTTGTAAATCTTCGGCATTGTCTCTGAAGATCACAAGATCGTAGGCGCGATCGGCGAGCTTTGTCATAACTTCGATTGCAGGATTTGTAATAAGTCGAAAGCGTGACTGTGCAATCTGCGCATCTTGTAGCGCAATTTTTGCAATTGCAGAGTGTTCTTGTTCGCCATCTATTGAAGTTAAAGTTCCACTGGGCAACATTCCTTCAAGTACCCAGAGCGCACCGACTCCAGAACCTGTTCCAATTTCAACAACTGATTGAGCATCAAGAATGTGTGCAAGATGTCGCAGATAAGATCCAACACCAGGAGTCACATCAATGGCACCTACTTCGCTTCCACGAGATCTTGCTTGCGTTTTATCAACGCTCTCGCCAATAAAGCTCTCGGCATAGGAATGTGGGTCAATCTGATTGATCATGAGAGGGATGTTAGCCACTCCACGAGTAAGCGCACGCCGAATCCGGTTCCGCCTTTAGGATTTTCTCCAGAATCACTCTCGCTTCTGGCAGTGCCGGCGATATCAAGATGAACCCACTGGCGATCGCCGGCAAATTGTTCAAGAAAGAGCGCTGCCGTCACTGATCCAGCTCCGTAGTGACCCCTGTCCGCAGTGTGGCTGAGATCTGCAATGTCGCTCTCTAAACCATTTGTGTAATCATCGATCAATGGCATATGCCAAACGCGATCTCCTGTGCGTTCGCCAATTTCTGAGATAGTCCGAGCAAGTTGAGAATTACGTGTATACATTGCAGCGTATTGACGTCCAAGTCCAAGCGTTGCAGCGCCAGTAAGTGTTGCAATATCGACAACATAATCTGGGTCAAGATTGATATCTGCAAAGGCTAATCCATCTGCGAGAACCAACCTTCCTTCCGCATCTGTGTTAGTCACTTCAACGGTCTTTCCACCGTAATGCTTAATGACATCGCTAGGGCGTTGGGAAGTGCCAGAGAGTGCATTCTCAGCGCACATCATCAAGACACTTACTTTGACTTGTACGCCAAGTTGCGGAAGTGCGCTGATAGTTGCAAGTGCTGCCGCAGCACCAGCCATGTCGCTCTTCATCGCCATCATCGTGTCGTATGGACGCTTGAGTGAAATTCCACCAGTGTCGAAGGTGATTCCTTTTCCAACAAGAACTACATGAGGGATTCGAGAATTTTTCTTGCCACCTTTTGGTGTGTAGGTGAGGTGAATAAATCTCGGACCAGGGTTGGGAGAAGAATTTCCCACCGCCCTAAGGCCGCCGAATTCTTTGAGTGCTGTTCCGCTAAGGACGTTAATCTCGAGCCCGTAATCAGATGCAATCGCTCGTGCTTGGTTAGCCATCCAGAGCGGAGTTTTGATATTGGCTGGTGTGTGAATCAGATCGCGAGCGCGACATACCGCACCAGAGATGACACGTGCATATTCAACGGGAGCGGCATCTGAAGTGACAATTTCGATCTCTGATGGCAATGGTTTGGTAGCCGTCTTCAGATTCCAGGTGTACTCACCTAAAGTTGCAGAGGTAGCAAAGGCGATAATTTCATCGCGGTTGGTCGGGGCGATTGTTGCAAAGTTTTTTCCTGCTCCACGTACCTTGCGGCCAAGGGCTGCGCCAGATGCGCGGAAAGATGCCAGGGATTGATCACCTACTCCTAGGAGAATGATTCTCTCGACCGGACTATCAGTGGCGCTAACAGGGATCTCGTTGAGTTCGCCAGCTTTCCCACTTGGTGAGAAGAACGAGAGTTCATCACGCAAATCAATAGCGAAGAGTTTTTCTATCTTCTTCACTAAAGCTGGGTGGGCGTTAAAGATAATTTCTTTCTCACCATCATCTTTTGTGGCAAGCATGATGTAACTAATTACTATGACATCGGCGGTGCTGACGGAATCCAGATCTGGATTGAGCGCGCTTATTACCATTGGAACCTAGGGCCCTATCCTCGTGGAAATTTACTTCTTGATGAGTGCGACAGCTGCTTCAAGAGCGGCGCTGAGATTATTTGCCTCTGTAGGGTTTAGTTCAACGACAAGGCGGCCTCCACCTTCAAGCGGAATACGCATCACAAGTGATCGTGCCTCTTTTGTGACTTCCATCGGTCCATCACCAGTGCGAGGTTTCATAGCTGCCATGATGAGACTCCTTTGAAGCGTGGACT
>JBILEX010000145.1:0-2952 GCA_044351895.1 Candidatus Planktophila sp. | reverse complement strand
ATTGCTTGCGATCACGATAAACCAAGCCATTGAAGTAACGATCTTCATCGCAGCAACAATTACAATTGCATTCTCGATTGCAGTTGTACTCCAACCACTAAAGAACACAACCGCTGGCCAAGATAGTGCGTAATGCCAATTCCACGATTCTTCTTCGGCGAGTGCGCCTTCTAAACCACGCAGTGCGATCACAGCAAAGACAATGACCAAGATTGTTGCTTCGACGTAATACGCCTTACCCATTCCAGAACCTGAGAAACGGTTAGCGCGTTCTGGTTTTAATCGAGTGACTTGGCGAATCCCGATAAGCGTCACGATTCCGATACCGGTAAGCCAACCAATAAGTTCTGACATAAATTCATAAGGAATGAAATGACCAATAAGTGGCAACGCAAAACTTGGCGAAATCAATTGACCGTAAGCGGTCACGAGCGTTCCAAAGAGTGCACCGAAGCCGATCATCACAAACCAGTGTGCAATTCCTGTTGCGGTGAAGTTGAGCATCTTGGTGTGGCCCAAAACTTCCTTAAGCATGTTTGCTAAACGAGCACCCTTATTGTCGTTACGCGTTGGATCCGCTTGCGCCTTCTTATATGTGGCAAGGAGCTGGCGGACGCGCACAGTAAGCAAGGCCAGCGCGACAACGGTGATGCCATAAGCGAGTGCGGCCAAACCAATCTGAAGGGGCGACATGAGCGAAAGGTTATCTCCCCGCTTGGGAATAAATGGGTTGAGAGCCCTGTTCTATCCCTTGGAAACCTGAGTCGCATCGACTCAATCTCTTGTGTAAGATGGACTCAGGTTTAACCACCTCGACCTCATAGCGAGCTCGAGAGAGTTACTAGAAGTAAGAGAAAAAGGAGTCAGACCATGGCCAGAGCAGTCGGAATCGACCTCGGAACAACAAATAGCTGCGTCAGCGTCCTCGAAGGCGGCGAGCCAACGGTAATCGCCAACGCTGAAGGCGCTCGCACCACCCCATCGATTGTCGCCTTTGCCAAGAACGGCGAGGTTCTCGTCGGCGAAGTCGCAAAGCGCCAGTCGGTCACAAACGTCGAACGCACCATTCGCTCAGTTAAGCGCCACATGGGCACTAACTGGTCGATGGATATCGATGGCAAGAAGTACACACCACAAGAAATTTCTGCGCGTATTTTGCAAAAACTAAAGCGCGATGCAGAGGCATATCTTGGTGAGACTGTTACCGATGCCGTCATCACAGTTCCTGCGTACTTCTCTGACGCAGAACGTCAAGCAACTAAAGAAGCTGGTGAAATCGCCGGACTAAATGTTCTTCGCATTATTAACGAGCCAACAGCTGCGGCACTTGCATACGGTCTTGATAAGGCTGATCAAGAGCAGACAATTCTTGTCTTTGACTTAGGTGGTGGAACATTTGACGTTTCACTTCTTGAAATCGGAGATGGCGTTGTTGAAGTCAAGGCAACTGCTGGAGATAACCACCTCGGTGGAGACGATTGGGATCAAGCACTTGTTGATTACCTCGTACAAACATTTGGATCAAAGAACGGTATCGATCTCACAAAAGATAAGATGGCGATGCAGCGTATTCGCGAAGCAGCAGAAAAAGCGAAGATCGAACTTTCATCTTCACAGCAAGCTGCAATCA
The DNA here is from genome assembly GCA_044351895.1 of Candidatus Planktophila sp. GTDB lineage: Bacteria > Actinomycetota > Actinomycetes > Nanopelagicales > Nanopelagicaceae > Planktophila. The sequence goes on along the minus strand of JBILEX010000145.1, from coordinate 1,322 downwards.
ACTTGCCATACATCACAGTTGATGCAGAGAAGAACCCACTCTTTATGGATGAAACTGTTACTCGCGCACAGTTCCAGCAACTAACTGCTGATCTACTCGATCGCTGCAAGAAGCCTTTCCAGCAAGTACTTAAGGATTCCGGAATCGCAATTTCAGCAATCAAGAGCGTAGTTCTTGTTGGTGGATCAACTCGTATGCCAGCAGTTGTAGATCTCGTTCGCGATCTCACCGGCGGTAAAGAACCAAATAAGGGAGTAAATCCTGATGAAGTTGTTGCAGTTGGTGCATCACTTCAAGCTGGTGTTCTTAAGGGTGAAGTGAAAGATGTTCTCCTTCTTGATGTCACACCCCTAACACTTGGTATCGAAACCAAGGGTGGAGTTATGACACGTATGATCGAGCGCAACACAACGATCCCTACAAAGCGCAGCGAAATCTTTACAACAGCCGATGACAATCAGCCTGCTGTTCAGATTCAGGTCTACCAAGGTGAGCGTGAAATGGCTGCCTACAACAAGAAATTGGGCATGTTTGAGCTTTCAGGTATCGCACCAGCACCACGTGGAATTCCACAGGTTGAGGTCACATTTGATATCGATGCAAACGGAATCGTTCACGTTTCTGCAAAAGATCTTGCAACTGGAAAAGAGCAGAGCGTCACAATCAGTGGTGGCTCAGCTCTTTCAAAGGATGAGATTGATCGCATGATGGCAGATGCCGAAGCTCACGCTGAAGAAGATAAGAAGCGTAAGGAAGAGGCAGAGATCCGTAATACCGGAGACTCACTTGTTTATCAGACTGAAAAGTTCATCGCTGATAACGCGGATAAGTTCACAGAAGGTGAAGCACTCGACAAGAAGAATGAAGTCGAAGGCGCACTTACAGAACTTAAGACTGCTCTCGGTGGTGCAAACTTCGAAGCGATCAAGACAAATACTGAGAAGGTTTCAACTCTTTCACAGGCACTTGGCGCATTGATGTATGCAGCAGCAGGTGCTGCGGCCACAGATGCTGCAGGTGAAGATGGCGTTGAAGATGCAGAAGTCATCGAAGACGAGGCCAGTAAGTAATGTCTGAAGATCTCGTAACTGAGGTTAGTGAAGCAACTGAAGAAAGTATTGCGGAGCCGGGTCAGGCAACTGACCCGGTAAGCGCACTAACTGCAGACTTGCAACGACTTCAAGCAGAGTATGCAAATTACAAGAAGCGTGTAGAACGCGATCGTTCACTTGCACACGAACTTGCGATTAGCTCTGTACTCATTGAATTACTTCCCGTCCTTGACGATATCGAGCGCGCACAATCACATGGCGAACTCACTG
>JBILEX010000144.1:0-2953 GCA_044351895.1 Candidatus Planktophila sp. | reverse complement strand
ACAGATAAAGACCCTTGATCAGTTAAAGACTATGCGCCGGGCAGGACTTCTTGTCGGTCAAACTCTCGAACTTCTTCGTCAATCAATTAAAGTTGGAATGCGCACAGACGCACTTGATGCAATTGCGGCAGCAAACATTAAACGCGGTGGTGGAACATCTAACTTTCTTGGTTACCACGGATACCCAGCAACAATTTGTATCTCGATCAATGACGAGATCGTGCACGGCATCCCTGGAGATCGCATCATTCAAGATGGCGACGTAGTCTCTATAGATTGCGGCGCAATCATCGATGGTTGGCATGGAGATGCAGCATTTTCCTACGGAGTAGGCACCGTTGATCCAGCAGATCAGAAGATGATGGATGTCTGCGAAGAATCAATGTGGCGCGGATTTGCTGCAGCAAAAGTTGGTGGACGCTTAACAGATATCAGCCATGCAATTGGCAGCTATATCGATTCACAAGGCAAGTACGGAATTTTGGCCGAATACGGTGGACATGGCATTGGTACTGAAATGCATCAAGAGCCACACGTTCTTAACTTTGGTAAACCTGGTAATGGCCCAGAACTCGTTCCTGGAATGGCCCTAGCCATTGAGCCTATGATCACGCGCGGAACAGCTAAGACCCATGTTTTGGAGGATCAATGGACTGTCGTTTCCAACGATCACTCACGAGGAGCCCATTTTGAGAATTCGTTTGTTCTTCTGCCCGATGGCAAGCCCTTCATCCTCACCGCAATTGATGGTGGCAGAGTGAAATTAGCCACATTAGGCGTAGAAGTTTCAGATTTACTCAATTAACTGTAAATATTGATTTCAATTCGTTACCTACAGAGTATTCAATTTCTGGAATTCAACCCCTACTCTCACTAGGTGGCCCGACCTCGCGGGACGCCTTTAAAGGAGAGTTTATGTTGAAAAAGAAAGTTATCGCCTTTGGTGTGATGGCAATTTCTGCCTCACTCATGGTTGCACCATCTATTCAATCTGCAGAAGCAGCTTTGAAGCCAGACTTTAAAGCAACTGTCGGCGACGAATGTCTTCGTGTTGGAAAGAAGGCAGTCGGTCGTGGAGTAAATGGAACAGATTTAACTTGTACCCGAGTAACAACAGGTTCATTCGCTGGAACTCTTCGCTGGTGGTATCCAGAGATAAAGCCATTTGGCTCAGTTGAGTTTGTTTCTTCATCAAATATTGGTGGAGGATACGGAACAACTGCAATCGCAGTTGGCGATGCCATGAAGAAGGAAGGCCTTCTTACTGATTACACAGTTACCTATCGTTCAAATGCTCCACTAGGACTTGGTTACTTCTATGATCAGAAGGCACGTAAGGATCTACTTCTCATTACTGGTTTTGCAATGCCTGGTGGTCTTGCCACAAACGGCTCAAAGCTAGATATCACAACAGCATCAGCAGTTGCTGGCATCATGCGTGAAGCTGAGGCTTTTGCAGTGCCAACATCTTCAAAGTACAAGACGATCAATGATCTTCTTGCAGATATCAAAGCCAATCCAAAGGCTGTCGCAATCGGTGGCGGTAACTATGGTGGAGTTGACCACGTAACTGTTGCAACTTTGGCTGCAACTGTTGGCGTTAAGGCGACAGATCTCAACTACATCCCTTACTCAGGCGGCGGATCTCTCGTACCTGATGTAATCGGTGGACGTGTTGCAGTTGGTGTTTCAGGAACTTCTGAATTCTCAACATTCGTTGCTGCTGGAAAGATGCGAATCCTTGCAGTCACATCCCCTAAGCCACTTAAGGCGATCAAGGGTAAGACTCTTATTCAGCAAGGCATCAACCTCACCTTCGGTAACTGGCGCGGAATTCTTGCGCCATCAGATCTCACCGCAGCTGAGTACCTCAATACCGTCAAGGTACTTGATGCTCTTCACTCAACGCCATCATGGGAGACAACTCTCATTGAGAAGTCATGGATCGATGAGTACCGCTCAGGTGCTGCATTTACCAAGTGGCTTAAGACCGAGAACGCAGCAATTCTTAGCGTTCTCTCTGATTTCAAATTGATAAAGTAATCAGAGGAGATTACTTATTTCTATGAAATTGCCTCAAGGCGGAAAGAGTGAGCTCACATTTGTGGGCTCACTCTTTCTTCTGGGGTTATTAGTTTTCTGGGATACATATACAGTCGAACTTCCAGCCTTTAATCTCACGATTAGTCCCAAGGTATTTCCCTATGCAGTGGCTACTTTGCTTATGACCCTGAGTGCCATTCTCTTTATAAATGTTCTGCGTGGAGATACCGCAGTTCCCGAAGGTCACATCGAAGGCGAGCCGATTGCAAAATCTGATTACAAAGCATTTGGTCTTGTGCTCTCATCTCTCTTGGCATTCCTGCTTCTTATCGAGCGCGCGGGTTTTATAATCGCTGCATCAATTACATTCTTTGGCATTACCGTTGCATTTGGCAATAAGCGCCATGGACGCTCTGCTCTTTTTGGCACTCTCTTCATCACTTTGGTCTACCTAGCATTTACACGTTTTCTTAACGTGCAACTTCCTGCCGGCATTCTGAAGGGGCTGCTATGAGCAATGTGAATTCACTTATTGAAGGTTTTGCTAGCGCTCTCACTCTCACAAATTTAGGTTTTGGTCTGCTAGGTACTTTACTTGGAACACTAGTTGGAGTTCTGCCAGGTATCGGACCCGCACTCGCAATTGCTCTTCTTCTTCCAATTACCTACACCGTGAGCCCGTCTTCTGCGCTCATCATGTTCGCCGCAATCTACTACGGTGCTATGTATGGCGGATCAACAACATCTATTTTGCTTAATACACCTGGTGAATCTGGCTCTGTTGTTACCGCCCTTGAAGGAAACAAAATGGCGAGGCGGGGACGTGCCGGTGCGGCACTTGCAACTGCAGCAATCGGTTCGTTTATCGCTGGCACGATTGCAACTTTGATTCTGGCATTTACCGCGCCTT
>JBILEX010000018.1:0-10817 GCA_044351895.1 Candidatus Planktophila sp. | reverse complement strand
CGACAACTCCAAACATCAAGAAACTTAAGTTCAGCAAGGTGCCCCGCCCCATGATTGGTCTAGATGAATTCGATGGAGAGCTCGCAGAGGTAAGCAGCGACTAAAGCAATTGCTTTAGAGAACACCGAATTTCGCAAAAGCTTCTGATGGCGGCATACCTTCACGGACGGCCTTTCGAAAGTTAGATTCACCCGAATTCTTTTCGATAACCATCTCAACAACCTTATCGATTGCCGCAACTGGCACGATTGTTACTCCATCGATGTCTCCGACAATCAGATCTCCAGGATGTATGGATACGCCATCAATGACACCCGGAACGTTATGTGTAACTACTTCGTAGCGACCATTAATGTTTACTGGCAACGAACCTGTTCCAAACATCTTAAATCCCAAGGCTCTAGTGCGGACGAGATCGCGAGAAGGCCCATCGCCCAGAAATCCAGCAACTTCCTTGAAGTTACAGGCCGTTGAAAGCAACTCTCCCCAAAGGGCGGCCTTACCAGTGCGACCAGTCGGTGCTACGTAAACCTGATCTTTTTGAACTGCATCAATCGTCTTGAGCAATCCAACGTATGGAACTTCTGGAAATGAATTCACTTCTTCTAACTGCACCGGAAAGGCATACCCAAGCATGACTCCTTCGCCTGAGAGCATATGAATATCTTCACCAAGAACTTGCTTTCCATATCCCAATTCATCGAGACAGTCTGCGGCTAACGCAGAAGTAAAGATAGTTCTCAAGTGTGCAAGATCGTGTGACATCAAAATTCCTTACATAGTGAATAAGTGGCTTTCGAATGAGCCTACATTATTGGTGGCTGTAGGGGAATGCCCTACTCAGCTAGGAAATTCTCAATCCTGCGTAGCGTCTCTTCTTGATACTCCGGGATCATTGACCGGTGTTCGAGGTTTGAAGTCTCGTAGAGATAATTGAGAAGAACTATTCGTCGTTGCAAAAAGAGCATCTTCATCTCTTTCTCAGAACACTCTGGGACAGGAGCAATAGAGGCATAACCTTTCTTGAATGCCGCGTCCTGTTCAGGTGTATCTAGATAGTAGAGCGCGGTAGCAAGATCCTGCAGAGGAAAACCAAAACCGCAATCATCAAAATCAATGACCGAGAGGCTGTCTTGGTACCAAAGCACATTTCCGCCATGCATATCGGCATGTATCAGCATCGGAGTCCCATTAGCGAAGTACTTAGCGACTCCAGACTTGATTGCGGAAAGTGCTCGCGTAATTAAATCCTTCGCTTCTGTATCCAAAACGCTTTTCTCACTCAGAAGAAAATCTTCCGTCCACCAGAGTGGATCATCAAATGTAGGAAGGGATGATCCTTCGGGTAATTTGAAACCTTGTGCAGCAACGTGCATTGTCGCCATCGCAGCACCCAGCGCGCTTAGCTGCTCATCTGTAGGTTCATCTTCAAGTTCTTCGCCAAGAATCCATGAGTACAGAACACAGTGAAACATTCGTCCAGATGCCTCATGAAGAATTGAGGTATAGAAATTTCCTTCGCGATTTTCGATTGGATGAGGAACCTTTACGCGACCATCCTCTGCTAAAAAACGAACAAAGGCGATCTCTGCCTTTAGGTTTTCGGGAGTTCGCGGTGAATTTGTATTGATGCGGAGTGCGAATAATTGCCCGTCAGTTGTCTCCACTTTGAGTGTTGCGTTGTACTCATAATTGATTGAGATGGCCGACTTCACTTCGATTGGGTAGTGACTCATAATCTGAAGCGAAAAAGCCTCTAAGTGCTTGATTACTAGATCTTGAGGTTGGTCAAAGAAGGCGGTGTTCATTAAAAGCTACTTTCCTATTCGCGGTGAAATAACTGCCGTTCCCTTTTCGTGAGAGAGAATTGTCATTACATGATTTGGTAGAGCCTTCACAATTGCATCGGCCAGTTTTCGTTCTTCATCACGGTAAACATCGTCCAAAAGAACTGTTGCCTTAGGCGATAGAAGCGGAACTAGATGTTCAAGCGCTGGGTAACGAGCATCTGGATTGGTCGAGCTCGGAGGTCCGTCGATTACGAGGAGATCAATCTTGGCTAAGCCTTTAAGGGTTGACTTGGCATACCACTTGTACTTTCCTGCGTAGCTCTCTAATTCATGAACACGGATCTCGACTCCGCGAACTCTATGGGTTTCGAGCATCGAACGAGTTTGTGCGCCAAACTCTGACGAATGATCCAAGCTAATGATCTTCTTCGCACCAGACTTCGCAAGAACTAAAGTTGAAGTACCAGAGCCAAGTTCGACTGTCAGGCGTGGTCGAATACTTTTCGTGATGTGAGCAAGAGTGAGAAGAAAATCGGGAGACGCAGCCCAACCTCGTGATGGAGGAAGCGGTGCTGTCAGTTTGAGCATTGGCAAAAGTTGTTCGATCGCTTCAACCTGATGGTAGGCATCGGCAATATCACTCTTGATACGCCCTGTCTGTCCTACAAGCTCCTTACTTACGCGATCCGCATTGCGATTAACTTTACGATGGAGCGCACGAATGCTGCGCACAAGATAGGCGAGGGCCGCAATCACGATAACGAGGACGGCAAAGAGGACGATGTCTTTATTCACCTCAAAAGTCTAAAGGAGATTAGGCTTAGGACATGGCTTCTCTCAACGTGGCGATGGTTTGTCTTGGAAATATCTGCCGCTCCCCTATGGCCGCTGCTGTACTTGCAAATAAAGCAAAGAATGTCACCCAGGTTGGAATAAATGTCAGCAGCTCCGGGACAAGTGGTTGGCATATTGGCCAAGGCCCTCACCCCACTTCACAACTAGTGTGGGAAAAAGCTGGCTATCAACACCACCATGTTGCATCTCAATTTAAGGCCAACGATTACTTTGTCAACGACTACATCCTTGTGATGGATTCGAGTAATTACGAGAACGTTCTCTCACTAGCCCCTTCCGAAGAAGATAGGACCAAGGTTTTCTACTTGCGCAGTTTCGATCCAGCACTGCATCACGTAGAACCCTCATCAAGTGAATATTTCAAACTTGAGGTTCCAGACCCATACAACCAACATGAAGATGCATATCGCGAAGTACTTGCGATGATTGAATCAGCCGTGGATGGGTTTATTGATCACCTTACTCAAGGCCGCGACGTTTAAGCAGTGGTGTAATTGAGGCTTCACGTCCACGGAAATTTTTGAACATCTGCATTGAATCAATTGAGCCACCACGGCTCAGTAGCTCTGCACGGAAGTGATCGCCATTTCTACGTGTTAGTCCACCGTTCTCTTTAAACCAATCGACAGATTCAGCATCGAGAACTTCACTCCAGATGTATCCGTAATATCCTGCAGAGTAACCGCCACCAAAGATATGTGAGAAGTATGTGCTGCGGTATCTCGTTGGAACTGCGTGATAATCCAAGCCATAATCCTTAATTGCATCCCCCTCGAAGGCCACGACATCTGCGACGCTCTCCCCCGCCTCAAGTGAATGCCAAGCAAGATCCAAAATCGCAGCAGCTAAATAACTACTAGTTGCATACCCCTCATTAAATGTAGATGCACCTTTGAGTCGATCGATGAGTTCTTGTGGGAGCTGCTCACCCGTCTCGTGATGTTTCGCATAGTTGGAAACAACTTCAGGCCAAAGGATCCACATCTCATTGACTTGAGAAGGAAATTCTACGAAGTCCCGTTGCACGCTAGTGCCGGAAACGCGCGGGTATTGGACGCTGGAAAGAAGGCCATGCAGTGCGTGACCGAATTCGTGGAAGAGCGTCACGATTTCATCGTATGTAAGAAGTGTCGGTTGTCCCGCAGCAGGCTTTGGAATGTTGAGATTGTTACAAACCACTGGTAGTTGCCCAAGTAGGAAACTCTGGTCAACCAAGTTATTCATCCAAGCACCGCCACGTTTTGAATCGCGGGTATAGAAATCGCCAATGAAGAGTCCGAGTTTGCTGCCATCTTCATTAAATACTTCAAATGCTCGGGCTTCTGGATGGTATGTAACTAAATCAGGACGTGACTTAAATGTGATTCCGAAGAGTTTTGTTGCTGCGTAAAAGACACCATCATGCAAAACTCGCTCAAGTTCAAAGTAAGGTTTCATCGCACTCGAATCAATGTTGTGCTTGGCCTTGCGTACTTTTTCAGTGTAGAAGTCCCAGTCCCAGCTCGCTAACTCGAAACTATCGCCAGAATCTTTGATCATGGCCTGAATGTCGGAACCCTCAGCCCGCGCATTACGTGCGGCAGCGGGTGCGATCTTGCGAAGCATCGCATGGACGTTGTCGACGCTCCCTGCGGTCTGTTCGGCGATGATGTATTCAGCATGAGTCCTCTTACCGAAGAGTTTCGCGCGAACGGCACGCAACTCTGCCATCTCTACGATGATCGCTTTTGTATCGAATTCATTGTCGCGATTTCCGCGAAGTAGTGAGGCTTTCATGATGCGTTCGCGAGTACTGCGAACTTCCAGGCTATCCAACATGGGGTTGCCAGTGAAGTTGACCATGCCAAGGAGATATTTGCCATCTAATCCTCTGGCAGAGGCTGCATCGGCTGCTGCTTGAATCTCACCTTCAGAGAGACCTGCAAGTTCCTCCTTTGAATCAACAATCAGTGCGCTCTCATTTGTATCAGCGAGGAGATTCTTCGAAAATTGAGTTTCAAGGTAGGAAAGTCGTTCGTTGAGTTTTGTTAGCTCCTGACGTTGTTCCTCAGTGAGGTGCGCACCAGCATAAACAAAATCTCTGTAGTACTTGTCCAATAACCACGCATCCTCAGAGTTCAAGTTGAGCGATTCTTTCACCTCATACAAAGACTTGATTCGCGCAAAAAGAGCAGGATTGAGTGTAATGGCATCTTGATGAGCTGAGAGTTTTGGTGCAATCTCTTCCTCGATTGCATCTAAAGCATCATTGGTGTCACTCGATGACTTGTTGTAGAAGACAAGGAGCATTCGAGTAAGTGTGCGACCACTTTTTTCGAGAGCAATTATTGTGTTGGCAAAGGTTGGATCACCTGAAGACAGGATTGCATCAACTTCCGCTAACTGCTCTTTCGTACCCTCATAGAACGCCTCCAGATAATGCGACTCATTGATGGAAGCAAAATCAGGGAGTTCGTATTCCAGGGTGCTGGCAGTGAAGAATGGATTCATAGATATCGATGCAAACTTTCTACGCGCGAGGGTTAGGGCTGACGTTTAACTTTGGATCACGCTCTGGAAGTGTTCCGAGAGCGCTATCAATAGCCTTCATCACTGATGCATCAAGTTTGACTCCCGATGCTTTCACATTTTCCTTAACCTGAGACGGCTTAGTTGCACCCATAATCGCTGAAGAAACGTTGTCGTTCTGCAGAACCCAGGCGATCGCAAGCTGTGACATCGTTAGCCCGACCGAATCTGCAACTGGCTGAAGCTTCTGCACCGCCTCGAGAACTTCATCGCGCATCCAACGCGAGATCATGCCAGCGCCGCTCTTCTTATCGGTTGCGCGTGAACCTGCAGGTGGCTTAGCCCCTGGCTTGTACTTTCCAGTAAGAACTCCCTGTGCAATTGGTGACCAGACAATCTGGCCGATTCCCTCTTTACGAGATAGTGGAACAACTTCGGCCTCAATGACGCGCCACAGCGCTGAATACTGAGGTTGGCTTGATACAAAACGTGAATAACCTTTCGCATCCTGAATCTTGAGCGCTGATGAAATCTGATCTGCGGTCCACTCTGAGAAGCCAATGTAATTAACTTTTCCTTGACGAATCAGATCTTCGAAAGCCTGCAGTGACTCTTCAAGTGGCGTCTCGAAATCAAAGCGGTGCATCTGATAGAGATCGATGTGATCAACGTTAAGGCGCTTAAGCGATGCGTGACAGGATTCCATGATGTGCTTGCGAGAAAGACCGCGGTCATTCTTGCCAGTTCCTGTTGGCCAGTAAACTTTTGTGAAGAGCTCGTAAGATTCTCTGCGAATACCCTTCAAAGCCTTACCAAGAACTGTCTCGGCGCGAGTTCCTGCATAGACATCCGCCGTATCAAATGTAGTTATTCCCAGATCGAAGGCGGTCTTTACACATTTAATCGCCGCTTCCTGTTCTACCTGGGAACCGTGGGTAATCCAGTTTCCATAAGAAATTTCAGATACATACATTCCAGTACTGCCGAGGCGTCTATATTCCATGCGCTTCACATTACGCTATATTTCTGGCTACACAAGCATGAATATCTAAGGATGCCCCGCAAAATGGCTAAAAATGTAAGGCGTAAGTTCGGAAACGTCTGGCGCCACCTGCCCCATCCATTCCGTTGGGTCATTGTTGCAACAGTTGGCTCGACTCTAGTTCTTCTCGGAATAGTCTTTATATTTATTCCGGGCCCTGGTCTTCCCTTGATAGTTCTCGGTGTAGCAATCTTGGCAACCGAGTTTGCTTGGGCTCAAGTTGTGTACACGCGCATCAAGAGCGAGACCGACAAGATGACGGCTCGCGCAAAGAAGGCGTTCAAGCGGAAGTAAAGCGTTTGTAATGTCGGCTGAATAATCTAGGCTGATGTGATGAAGAGAATAGTTGTCGATGAAGATCTATCTCAGACAACCTTTGTCGTTCTTGATTTGGAAACTTCTGGAGCATCGCCAAAGACAGGTAGTGCAATCACCGAAATAGGTGCCGTTAAGGTCTGTGGCGGAGAAGTTCTTGGCACTTTTAAAACTTTCGTTAATCCGGGAACGCCACTTCCTCCATTCATCACTGAGTTAACTGGAATTACAGACGAGATGCTCGCCGACGCACCTCCGATTGAATCGGTCTTGCCCCTATTATTCGAGTTTCTAGGCAGTGAAAGGTCAACGGTCTTTGTCGCTCACAATGCGCCATTCGACCTCTCCTTTCTCAAGGCAGCGGCAGCTCTACATAATTACGCGTGGCCAAATTTTCGCGTCATCGATACGGTGAAAGCGGCACGCTTTGTTCTAACCAAAGATGACGTTGCAAACTATCAATTAGGGACTCTTGCGATTTACTTCCGAACAGAAATTTCGCCAAACCATAGAGCGCTTGATGACGCTCTCGCAACGGTTGATGTTCTCCATGGCATCATTGAAAGAATGGGAACTTTCGGCATTACAACAATCAACCAAATGCTCAACGCCGGAGCTAAGAAGGTGCGACCAAAGATTGAGTCAGAGAAATCCATCTCTGAAGAAGTTCTGTAGTTGCACCGCTATCGACTGCTTCCTCTGCACGCCTTAAGCCTCGCACAAATCGTTCGTGCACACCAAGCTCTTGTTCTCCATCAAAAGCCGCAATTGCGGCAGCGGCATTTAACATCACTGCATCTCGCGGAGCACCATTTTCACCAGCGAAGATTGCCAGAGTGATTCGAGCATTCTCTGCGGCATCTCCCCCAACAAGATCGCTGACAGGTGCACGCGATATTCCAAAGTCGGATGGCTCAATCAAATCACTGCGTATCTCACCATTTCCGATACTTAAGATTGATGTAGTGGATGAAAGAGTAATTTCATCCAATCCGTCATCACCGCGGAAGACAAACCCATCTACTCCGCGAGTTGCTAGGACTTGTGCCATCACTAAGTGCATCCGATCGTCGGCCACTCCGATTGCTGCCGCCTGAGGTTTAGCAGGATTCGCCAGTGGTCCCAAGATGTTAAAGACAGTTGGAACGCCCAGCTCTTTTCTTGCAGGGGCTGCAAAGCGCATTGCTGGATGGAAAATTGGAGCAAAACAAAAACCAATTCCTAGCTCGCTTACTGTTCTTTCAACGCCTTTGCCATCTAAAGTGATTGCAACGCCCAGCGCTTCCAGGAGATCTCCTGATCCAGATTTGCTCGATGCCGCACGATTTCCATGTTTAACAACTCGCGCCCCAGCAGAGGCGGCGATAATCGCGGCTGTAGTGGAGATATTTATTGTGTGTGCTCCATCGCCGCCAGTGCCAACAGTGTCGACAGCGCGCTCTGAGATTGATATCGGGGCGCTATGGGCAAACATTTGATTTACCAGAGCCGAGACTTCATCGGCAGTTTCACCTTTATTCTTGAGCGCGAGGAGAAAAGACTTTATCTCGGCGACTTCAGCTTCTCCTCGAAGAATTGTCTCCATGACTGAAGAAATTTCATGCGCTTCTAGATCAAGCCCATTATCGAGTCGGTCTGTATAAGTGCTCCACATGGTGGGTTCACCAACTCTCTAACACTCCAGGGCGGATGAAGTTCTAAAGAGGATTATGCCTTGACTCGCGATAGTGAGGCGCGCAATAAATCAGCAACGGTATGTGCCAAAGTGAATGGGTCAATCGGATGGAGAACGTTCGCTTCAGCTCTGGACCACGTTGCTAGCCAAGCATCTTCCTTGCGAGCGGTCATTACAAGCACAGGTGGACAGTTAAAGAGCTCGTCTTTGAGTTGGCGAGCGATTCCCATTCCGCCTTCTGGGGCTGCTTCACCATCAAGGATAAAGAGATCAATCTCGTGATCAGCGCCTCGAGCTTTACCATCGACATAGAGTCGTAGCGCTGGTCCGGTTGCGAATTCAATTATTGAATGTGGCGCTAAATCTGGGGCTACACAGGTTCCCAAGGCAGCAGCCACGTGGGCGCGCACAGTCACATCATCCGAGTAAAGAACGATATTGAGATGGCGTGCGGTTTCTTGCGACATGGGGCCACTCTACCGCGACCAATGGCAGATCCCATGGTGATCCGTTTCACCTCAAAGATGCGTAAATAAGGGGCAGATAGAGCCAGAGAAAGAGGTGAAAGGGAGCGATATCGGGAATAATCGCCTTCATGACAAGCACAGTCTCAAACTCGGCCTCCGAGCCAGCCTCAATGCACAAGATCACCAAGCCAAACGTCGTGGCGGTCGGAACGATTGTCTGGCTATCAAGTGAGTTGATGTTCTTTGCAGCGCTCTTTGCAATGTACTTCACAACTCGCGCTGTGCAGGGTCCAGTTATTTGGGCTGAATCAACAGAGATGTTGAGTATTCCATTCTCTGCATTCACCACCACCGTTCTCGTTCTCTCCTCTGTGACATGTCAGTTCGGAGTTTTTGCAGCAGAACGATTCCAGAACAAACGCGAAGGTTCTCTGTGGCAGGTAAATCTTTGGGGAATGCGTGAATGGTTCTCTCTCACCTTTCTTATGGGTGCATTTTTTATTGCCGGTCAAATCTACGAGTATGCAGTTCTCGTGAGTGAAGGCCTGACGCTTTCCTCTAACGCATACGGATCTGTTTTCTACCTCGCAACGGGTTTCCACGGTTTACACGTAACCGGCGGATTAATCGCATTCCTCATCGTCTTGGTTCGCGTGGCTAAGGCTCGTCGTTTCACTCATCAGCAAGCCACAACAACAATTGTGGTTTCTTACTACTGGCACTTCGTCGACGTTGTATGGATCGCACTCTTTGCTGCGATTTATCTGATTAAGTAGATTGGGATATAAGTGAAGAAACTTTCTCGTTACCGCAGACATAGAGCAGTAGCCCCATTGCTGTTGATCTTTGCTCTCCTGGGTATCGGTACGACGTTTCAAGTGGCGGGTGCGACGACAACATCTCCCACGACTGCTGAAGAGCGAACTGCTGCCATTGAAGAAGGTAGAGAAATATTCCTTCGTGGCTGCTCTTCTTGCCACGGACTTAATGCAGAAGGCGGTTCAATTGCTCCTTCGCTGATTGGCGTAGGCGCCGCTTCTGTTGATTTCCAAGTCGCAACTGGGCGTATGCCTATGGCCGATATGAGCCAACAGGCAATGCGTAAAACACCTGTTTACAGTGATGAAGAAGTTGCAGCACTTGCTGCCTATGTGGCTTCACTTGCACCAGGACCTGAAATCCCTTCAGAAGAGATGCTCAACTACGAACGAGATGGTGAAGTTGCTGAAGGTGGCGAACTGTTCCGAACCAACTGCGCAATGTGCCATAACTTTGCTGGACAGGGCGGCGCACTTACTCAAGGTAAATATGCACCATCTGTGATGGGTGTTGAGCCGGTACACATTTACGAAGCAATGATTACTGGTCCTCAATCGATGCCAGTTTTTTCCGATAAAACTCTCACTCCAAAAGAAAAGCTCTCGATCATCAAATGGATAAAGGCGGCCGAAAAGGAACCACAGCTTGGTGGAGTCGCACTCGGTCGAGTTGGCCCAGTAACTGAAGGACTTCTCGTATGGACACTAGGACTTGGACTGCTGATTGGCATTGCAGTCTGGCTAGCAGCGAAGGCGAAATAGATAACTATGAGCAATGAAATCGAAGCAATAAAAGATCCAGGCTTGCCTGCCCATAAGTTACGTCAGACTGATATTGATCCGAAGGCAGCCGCTCGCGCCGAACAGCAAGTTGCAATTCTTTTCTTGCTATCCGCGCTGAGCACTGTTCTCTTCATCTATGCCTATTTCTTCGTCTCTACAGAGACCTTCGTCTTCATTCCACTCATGGGCGAACAAAACATTCATCAACTCTTACTTGGTCTTGGCCTGGCATTCTCTCTCTTATTTATTGGCCTTGGCGCTGTGCATTGGGCGAAGACTTTGATGCCAGACCAAGAAGTTATTGCACATCGTCATGAATTCCGATCACCAGATTCGGATCGCGACGACTTTGTTAAGACTGCAAAAGAAGGCGCAGATGCTGCAGGACTCGGTCGTCGCTCACTCATTAAGCGCACCTTGGGCCTTGCGGTTGGTCTTGTTGGCCTCTCCCCTATTTTGCTTCTCCGTGATCTAGGTCCGACTCCAGGGGATGAACTTAAGACCACTAGCTGGAAGGCTGGTTCTCGTCTTGTCACAGATCCAGGTGATCGCCCAATTCGTCCA
>JBILEX010000143.1:0-2963 GCA_044351895.1 Candidatus Planktophila sp. | reverse complement strand
CTACGTTTCGACCCTTAGGACCCAGTGTTACTTTGACGGTGTCAGCGAGGATATTTACTCCACGCTCCATCGCACGACGAGCATGCTCGTCGAAATCTAGAATTTTTCCCATCGTCTATCGCTCAATAACTGCGAGGACATCGCGAGCTGAAAGCACGAGGAACTCTTCGTTGTTGAACTTCATTTCAGTTCCGCCGTACTTGCTGTAGAGAACGACATCGCCAACCTTGACATCCATTGGAACGCGAACGCCATCATCAAAGCGGCCTGGGCCAACGGCTAGAACTACGCCTTCCTGTGGCTTCTCTTTGGCGGTATCTGGGATAACCAAACCTGATGCTGTAACTGTCTCAGCCTCGTTGGTCTTTACAACGATGCGATCTTCAAGTGGCTTAATGGCAATGGCCATGGTCTTACTCCTTTTGCTATTAGCAGTGTGGGGTCGAGAGTGCTAACGCTAAGACTAGGCAAGGGATCGAGCGCTCGCAAATCCAGTGAGCGGGGCGTATTGGGCTAGATGCTGACCGTCTCCACGGCCATGGAAGAGGTTGCATCAAAGGCGAGCGGGCTTGCTGGGCGGCCAGCAGCGACCATGAGAGCACCCAGGGAGGCCACCATCGCCCCGTTATCGGTGCAGAGGGCTGGTTCTGGGATGGCTAGTGCGATCTTGGCGCGCTCGCAACGCTCGGAAGCTAGATGGCGAAGGCGCGAGTTGGCAGCAACTCCCCCTGCAATGACAAGGCGATCGATTCCAGATTCTTGGCAGGCACGTACTGCTTTCTGCAAGAGAACATCGACGACAGCTTCTTGGAAGGATGCCGCAACATCGGCCTTTGCATACTGCGGTGTCGCTTCAAGATATCTCGCAACTGCTGTCTTAAGTCCTGAGAATGAGAAATCGTAAGGGCGAGTTCTCCAATCATCAGATGTTGTAAGTCCGCGTGGGAAATCAATTGCTGTTGGATTGCCATCGCGCGCGGTGCGATCGATTGCTGGACCACCTGGAAAACCTAAATCCATAATCCGTGCAATCTTGTCGAAAGCCTCACCTGCTGCATCATCCATTGTTGCGCCAAGTTTGGTAATTGAATGTGTGATGTCATCAATTTTCAAAAGAGATGAATGCCCGCCACTAACCAAGAGAGCAATGGTTGGTTCGACTGGATTGCTATGAGTTAAGTAATCAACGCTGATATGTGCCGCTAAATGATTGACTGCGTATATCGGACGCCCAAGCCCAAGTGCTAACCCTGCAGCAGTTGATGTTCCAACTAAGAGTGCTCCGATAAGTCCAGGGCCTGCAGTTACTGCAACGGCATCAATATCTCGTAGCGTCAAACCCGCATCTTTGAGTGCTTGGGCAAGTGCGGGTTGAATCGCTTCTAGGTGGGCACGGCTTGCAATCTCTGGCACAACTCCACCAAAGCGAGCATGTTCGTCAACGCTGGACGCAATGATATTTGTAAGCAGAGTGCGTCCAGCAACAATTCCGATAGCTGTCTCATCACACGATGTCTCAATGCCAAGTACTAGTGGCCCTCTCATTGCGCTCATTCGAGCACCTTAGACATCACTAGGGCATCAATGCCCGCCCCGTAATAATCAGGGCGCATTGAAATCACTGTGAAGCCTTCAGAGATATAGAGAGCTTGTGCAGCCAGATTGTTCTTCTCAACCTCTAAGAAAATCGTTGGCGATTTCTTTGAATATGCCCAATCAATCAGTGAAGTCACCATGTGACGTGCAATTCCGCGAAGACGAAAGTCAGGGTCGACAGCCACCGTCAAGATATCTGCATCGGTACCCTCTGCCGCACACATGGCACCAGCCCACCCAATGATCTTGTGGTCGCTATCGCAGGCAACCAGATAGTGACGGGTAATGCCGTTATTGGAGATCTCTTCTTTGAATTGGCCGATCGACCACGGATCATCTTTAAAGATTACTTTCTCCATTGCTGCGACAACTGGAATATCTAACGGGATCATCGCACGGTAAGTAATTGTCATGATCGATCCGCCGTTGCTACCGCATCTGGCCTACGTAAGTAGAACGGCTCTGTGTAGTTCTGATCAGCAGATAACTCAACAAGTCGAGAGATATCTGGATAGAGATCCAACACGTAGTCCTTAACATCTGCAGGGAAGTTAACTGCCGGTCCCTCGACGCGCTTTCCTGATTTGTATGACGCCCAATAAATCTCTTTACGGCGAGCATCTATTGCAACGTTGTACTCATCCTGATCTACAACGATCGCATCAAGTGAACAAATACCAATGACTGGAATATTTCGCGCTGCCGCAAATGCACGAGCAAATGCGATACCAACCCGCAGACCAGTAAATGGACCTGGCCCCATTCCAACTACAACTTGTTCTGGATTAACTCCGGCTGCTAACGCTTGTTTTACCAGCGCTGCAACAGCGTTACCGTGATCAGTTGAACCATCGTGGAATCCCTGCCAAAGGATTTCACCATCTCTCACAATGCCCACGATTGTTCGTGCCGTGGCGGTATCGATAACTAATGAGACCGTCATAGTTCTACACCGTCCCAACGAGAGCCCACCGCGCGGATCGTGACGACTCGTTCATCGTTTGTGCGATCAATATCAATCTCTAAACGATCATCACTCAGGCGTGCAGATTCTGCCCCACCCCATTCAATAACTGTAAGGCCATCCTCGCGAGCAGTATCAAGATCTAAATCATCGAGATAGGCAGCAGCATTTCCAGCTTCGAGTAAACGATAAACATCAACATGGATTAACGGGAGTGAACCCTGATGAATACGCGAGATAACAAAGGTTGGTGATGTGACATCACTTATTCCAAGTGCTCGACCAACCCCTTGTACAAATACAGTCTTACCTGCACCCAGTGGGCCATTGAGAAGTATTAAATCTCCAACACGACATTGGCGTGCGATCTTTTCACCGAGGGCAGCCATCTGAGCAACATCTG
>JBILEX010000025.1:0-9297 GCA_044351895.1 Candidatus Planktophila sp. | reverse complement strand
CGCGACGAACATTTTCGGCGCGATCTTCAGGTGTAAAGCCGAGATCCATATTCAGTCCAAGACGTAAGTTATCGCCATCGAGAACGTAGGCGTGAGCACCTTGAGCGAAGAGTCTCTTCTCAAGCGCGTTGGCGATTGTTGATTTTCCAGAGCCAGATAAGCCCGTTAACCAGACAACGCGTGATTTCTGGTTCTTCTGCGCGCTGCGCTGGACCTTATCTACTTCGTAATCTTGATGAGTCACATTCGATGCACGACGCAGTGAGTGACGAATCATGCCAGCGCCGACTGTTTTTAACGTGAGGCGATCGACGAGAATAAAGTTTCCGAACTCGCGGTCATCGCTATACGGGCGCATCACCAATGGAATATCGGAGGCGATCTCAACATCACCAATCTCATTCATCTTTAAGGTATCTGATGAGATGTGCTCGCCTGTGTTTACATCAATCTTGTGACGAATCTTGGTAATGATTGCTGGCGTTGTTGATGGGCCACTGATCATCAGATATGAACGGCTATGAATCAAAGGATCTTCATTAAGCCAGACAACGTGTGCTGCAAATCGATCTGCTGCAACGAGATCATCCTTGGATGCAGCGATCACATCGCCACGCGTTGCATCTACCTCTGGAGTAAGTACAAGAGTTACCGCGTCATCGGTATCGGCCTTCTTGATCTCATTTTCGAAGGTAACAATTGATGAGATCGTCGCCTTCTGATTACTTGGATAGATGGTGACTTCTTCACCTTGCGAGAAGGTTCCGCGGCGGACGGTACCTGATACTCCTCGGAAGTTATCGGCTCGAGCAATCATCTGCACACGCATTAACCCGCTGGCAGATGGATCTTTAGCTTTCTGCCAGCCCTGAATCGCATCTTGCAGAGTCTGTCCCTTGTACCAAGGCATATTGGTGCTTGGATAAACAACATTGTCGCCAGCAAGTGCACTGAGCGGAATTATGTGAATATCTTTAACATCGAGGCGCTCTACCGCGCGCTGAATATCTGCAGAAATAGAATCAAATACTTCTTGTTTGTAATCCATGGCATCTAATTTATTGATCGCGATAATCACGCGAGAGACGCCCATAAACGAGCAGATGGTTAGGTGACGAAGTGTCTGGGTTCGTACACCCTTCATCGCATCAATCAAGACAAGACCAATATCTGCGCGAGAGGCAGCAACAACCATATTTCGCGTGTATTGCTCGTGTCCGGGTGCATCACTAATGATGAGGCGCTTACCATCAAGAAGAGTCATGGAACGGTATGCAACGTCGATAGTGATGCCCTGTTCGCGCTCTGCTTCAAGTCCATCAGTGAGCAAACTAAAGTCAATCTCACCTGCAGGAATTGTTGAACCGCTGCGACGTACCTTGCGTGCTGCTCCTATGGTGTCGTGCGGAATGCTGTCGGTCTCGACAAGGAGGCGACCGATGAGTGTGCTCTTACCATCATCGACGCTTCCACATGTAAGAAGACGAACAATTGCCCCGGCCACTAGAAGTACCCTTCAGTCTTTTTCTTCTCCATGGAGTCTTCATTATCTCCATCGATCAAACGAGTAGCACGTTCGCTAAGTTTGACCTGCAGTACCTCTTCAACGACTTCTTCAATGGTCGTCGCAGTTGATTCGACAGCTGCAGTAAGTGGATAGCAACCAAGGGTACGGAATCGAACCATCTTCATAAATGGTGTCTCACCATCGCGAAGCTGGAAGCGATCATCATCGACCATAATCATCTGATCACCACGTTGGACCATAGGGCGTTCTTGTGCAAAATACAGTGGATTAACTTCGATACGTTCCTGCAGGATGTAATGCCAGATATCTGCTTCAGTCCAATCAGAGATTGGAAATACGCGCATGGTTTGTTCGGGAGCAAGGCGAGTGTTGTATGTGCGCCATAACTCTGGACGTTGTTCGCGTGGATTCCAGCGGTGGCCAGGATCTCGCACGCTAAAGATGCGCTCCTTGGCACGACTCTTCTCTTCATCACGGCGAGATCCGCCGATGGCAGCATCAAAACCATGCATATCTAGCGCCTGGCGAAGAGCGACCGTTTTCATTACACGCGTGTACTCAGAGGCATTTGTGTTGAAAGGATTGATATTGGCTTCAACGCCTTCTTGATTGGTATGAACAATTAGCTGTGACTTGGTATCGGCAACTATTCGATCACGGAAGGAGATCATCTCCTTGAATTTCCACGTTGTATCTACGTGCAATAGAGGAAATGGGATAGGGGCTGGATAGAAAGCTTTGCGAGCAAGGTGCAGCAAGACTGAAGAATCTTTACCAATGGAGTACATCATGACCGGTTTCTTAAAACCGGAAGCAGTCTCGCGCAGGATCTCTATGGATTCATTCTCAAGCTCTTTAAGGATTGCCGGGATCTTACTCATGAGGTCACAGCCTTAAATTCGTAATCTGCTTGAGACTTTCCAGTCTTAAGCAAGAAATCCTCTTGAACCTTGCTGGATCGATCTTGCTTTACTGTCGTGGGAGCAAGAGTCAACTTATCCCAGTCAGTGAAATCTTGGAACTGAGCAAACTTCTGAATCTGGCGAACTTTCTCTGGGTTCTGTAAATCCACAAAGTCAACATCAAGTACAGGACAACCCTGTGCTTTTGCAAAGTGGAAGTAATCATTATAAAACTTTGTGTAATTCGAGATAAAGGTATCGAATTCGCGGGGATCTAAATCAATCACTAGATCAGAAGTACTTGCTGTATGCCATTTACCTGATGCATTTGCCTTCTTATGCGAGACGAAGCGATCGAGGTGATTTCTGCGAAGGAAGATCATGTGCGGCTTAAATTCTGCGATGATCGACTGAAGAAGTGGATCTGAAAGATGTTGTGGAAATACTTTTATGATGTGAATACCCGGAAGACTTTCAATAGCTGCCATCGTGCGGTGAGCATCGAGTGAAGTTGTCTCAAATTTGAAGTATTTCCAAGCTTTACGTTGCTTACGAAGGTTGAGTGAATATCGCAGCGAGAAGAATGGGTAAAAGCGATTAATGCGCTCAATCTGTGAATTCCAGGCGTTGAATATAAAGAATTCTCCGTAATACCTAAAACCAACTTCCTCATTTGAGAGAAGGCTGCCGATTGCGTGAGTGCCTGATCGAGGGAAAGAAACAACAAATACAATTTTTGATTTCACTGGTGAAGGCTTATTGATGTAGCGGGTGTAAAAATACTTTGGGAGGGCCTTGATATTGAGAAGCGCCTTCTTAAAGGTGAGAATAAAGTCAGATTTAGCAGGCTTTTTGCCACTTGTGCGCGTATCAGACATTTTCCGATCTTATCAGTGGGCTATTTGATTATTGGTAGTCTTGGCGCATGGCATCGAATCCAATCAACACAACGGACCGATTCACCTCATTTTCACAGGAAATCCAAGCCATTGAGGCGCTGCGAAAGTCACGTCGATCTAGGATAAAAAAATATCCTACAGTCACTGTTCTTGTTTCAACCTTGCGATCAGATGATCTCTCAAATTTGCTTGATCAATTGCTTCCACAAACACTTTCCGCATTCGAATTGATTTTAGGTTTACACACTATCGAGTTATCAGCATCACACAAGCGACAGATTGCTGCGCTAAATCGTCGTAAAGTGAAAGTCAAAGTTCACAAGTTTCCAGAAGATAAATCTCTTGGAACGATCCTCTCAACACTTGCCTCACATTCACAAGGTGAATACATCGCAAAGATGGATGACGATGATTACTACGGTCCCGAGCACCTTCGTGATCTAGTTGATGCAGCCCTCGATACCGGAGCAGACGTTGTCGGGCGTGCAATGAATTATGTCTACCTCGAGCCACTTGATCTCACAGTTCGACGCTATTCATCGTATGGAACTCGGGCGGTCGAGCTCTGGAGCGATTGGGTCTGCGGTGGAACAATTCTTGCTAAGCGTGATGTCGCTGAAGCCGCAGGATGGTTTGGTGACGGAACTACAGCGGTAGATCGATATTTATTAAGCGGTATCACAAACAATGGTGGAAAAATTTGGCGCACATTTGGGGCGGGATATATCTATCGTCGCACCTTTACTTTCCACACTTATGCAACGAACTATTCAAAGTACCTTAATTGGACCAATGACCAAGTTGTTGGCATTTGGAACCATCCGATTTTTGGGGGAGAGCGATGAATTCCATGCCATATCGTTTCTCTCGCCCTAATGATCTAGAGCTTGTTATGCGGCCAAAACTTTCGGTGGCCGTAGTTATTGCTTGTCGTGATGGGCAAGAAAAGCTTGATTTAGTTCTGGCATCTCTTGTTGCGCAGAGTTACCCAGCATCTCTGATTTCGGTCTATGTCATCGATGATGGCAGCGCGAAGCCGCTCACGTTGCCAAAGATTAAGCCGATGAAAACCAATCTGATCACCTATAAGAACAGCCCTGGTAAATGGGGAAAAACTGCTGCGACAAATGATTGCGTTGCCAAGCTGCGCGAAGATGTTCTGTGGTTTGTCGACGCGGATATGGTCTTTGAGCCAGATCACTTAGCTCATCACATGAAGTGGCATCACGACAACGATGATTATGCAGTTTTGGGATGGAAGCGTTTTGTTAAGAGTTGGAGCTACACGCCAGATGCGCTGCTTGCTGCTCTTAAAGCTGATGCCTTTGATATTTTGCATGAAGAGAGCTGGGGTAAGGATCTGTGGGAAGAGCGCGTTACACGCACCCACGATTTAGAGAAGCCAGCACTGGATGGCTATCGCGCATTTGTTGGAGCGACATTTTCGATTCATAATCAACAGTGGCGCGATCTCGGTGGATATGACCGAAACCTTGTTACCGGCGAAGATACTGAGTTGGGTTGGCGAATATTTACTCAAGGACTTCGCACGGTTGTAGATCGCCAAGCGCATTCGTGGCATCTTGGCTACAGCACCGTTGAGTCGAATAAAGAGCAAATTCATCGCCATAACGATCCTTCGCTTGCACAGATAATTCCACAGATGCATAGCGTGCGAGCTAAAAACAACTTCACTTGGTCGGTTCCGACCTATCAAGTAATTCTCGATGTTCGTCAATCAACACTTGCCCAGGTGCTTGATCTACGCGCAAATCTTCTTGCACTACCGGGCACCAACGCGAAGATCACGCTACTGGCCCCTTGGAATGTTCTGGCAAAGCGATACTCGCCCGTCGGAGATATCCACGCAGATCTCCGTGAAATTCGGAACTGGTTAAAGGGCGATAACGAGTACTCGTTTGAAGAGATTGATATTGATGCACAGTTAACAATTGAAGAGTTGATTGAGAAGTTTGCTCAGAGCTCTACTCCGTATTACATCTTCGCTGAAGCCGCTGGTGCTACTAATCTCAAAGATCTTGTTGATTATCTTCTAGCAAGCGAAAACGGGCTAGTTGGTGTTGCAGAGAAAAATGGTCGACGCGCTTTTGCAGTTTTTGCTCCCGCTCTGGCGCGTGCTCTAACAGTAGAGGGATCTCTCTACGCTTCAATTTCACACATGTGGGGTGTGCTTTGGCTCAGCGATGATCGTTTTGCAGCCCTCAATCAAGGAAAACAGAATCGTGTCCGAAGATTTGGTAGATATCTCAAACGTGAAGGTAAAAAAGTTAACTCTCCGACGCAACTGATTATCTTTGTTAAAAAAATAGTTTCACTGGTTCTAAGAAAAGTTTTACGACGTGGATAAGCCAACGATCATCCTTGCCACAAGCAATGGAATCGGGATGGGGCATTTAGCGCGTGCGACTGCAATTGCAGAAGAACTTAAGAACGTTGCCCGCCCGATTCTTGTCTCAGTTGCAAATGGAATCGCTGAAATTCCATCCACGACTGGAATGCCGTGTGAATACATTCCCGGGAAAACTCGTCGCTGGATGCCCGCCCACCGTTGGGACCGCTACTTTCGTGATCGTTTAATTGCGATTGCAGATGAGACTGGTGCATCTGTTATCTCTTTTGATGGGGTTGTTCCTTACCCAGGTTTTATAGCCACGAAGTTAAAACGACCTGATCTTGCAATCGTCTGGGTGCGCAGAGGTTTCTGGCAAAAGAACTTGCTGCGATTTGCGCTTCCCTTTCAATCTCGTTTAGTGGATCTGATTATCGAACCCGGTGATGTCGCACGTTCATTTGATCGAGGCCCAACTTCACACCGAAGCGATGCAACTGTGACATCACCTGTATCGCTCTATTCAAAAGACCGTGCGCTCTCTCGCCAGGACGCTCGTAAAGTTTTAGGTCTTGATACTGATCGTCCTGCAGTTTTGGTTCAACTTGGAACGGGTGATTCCGATATGAACGAGAAGATGCGAGCAGCACTTACTGGTCTAGTTGGATGGCAGGGCTTGCAAGTTGTACTCACTAAGAATCCGGTAGATGCAGAAGGTAAAAGCCTTGTTCCAGAAGGTTTAGATATAAAAGTCCAGCGCTACTTTCCACTCGCAGATGTGTTGGCTGCCTTTGATGGTGCGATTGCAGCTACTGGATATAACAGCGTGCATGAACTCTTGCCCGCACAGATTCCTACAGTATTCATCTCAAACATACGTGGCACCGATGATCAAGATGCTCGCGCACAATGGTGCCACGACAATTTGTATGCGCTGCGTGCAGATCACACCAATCTTGCAGATATCACAGCATCTGTGACCAAACTGAGCGATGCAACAGTGCGTCAAAGTCTGCAAAGTAAGTGTGCGGAACTTTCGAATACACAAGGTGGCAGCGAGATCGCTCAAATTCTCCTATCTCTTGCAACATCTACAGAGAAGAAGCCAAGCAAGAATGTTTTGCGCTTTGTAGCAACTCAAGTAATTCATAAAGTCACATACATCTATCGTTTGATTCGTCCCTATACAAAGAGCGCATCGGTAAAACGGATCGAAACTCTATACAGCCAAGAGATCGATGCAGAATATCTACACAACCACATCAAAGGCGATCAGCGGTTTGAACATATGATTGCTGGAGCATCACCAAGTTATATTTCTCGCCGCCATGAGATAGCGAGCAAGGCGTATGGCAACTAGGAAATTACTGCTCACAGGTTTTGAACCTTTTGGCGGCGCAAGCTTTAATCCATCAGGTGCAGTTGTTCAAGAGATTGCAAAGCACGGAGTTGATGGTGTTGAGATTATCACCGAAGTTTTGCCAGTCGAATTCAAAAGATCTGCTGAGATTCTCATTGATTTGATTAAAACCCACCAACCTTTAGTTGTGATCTCGTTAGGTCAAGCCGAGGGACGAGACTTCATAGGCCCAGAGCAAGTCGCTATTAATCTCGCAGATGCTCGAATTGCAGATAATTCAGGGGTAAAAATAGAAAATCAACCAATTAGCCCAAGTGCAGCCGATGGATACTTTTCAACGCTACCGATTCGGTCGATCGTTGAGGCCATATCGGCGCTCGGAATTAAAGCAAAGATCTCATTATCCGCGGGAGCCTTTATCTGCAATGAGGTTTTCTTCACTGCGCAATCATTTCTTCAGGACAGCAGAGTGATTTCAGGATTTATCCATCTGCCACTCGCCCCAAATCAGGCTGCAGAATTTCCAGGATTGCCAACAATGGCGATTGAAGATCAAGTTAAAGCTATTAGAGCTGCGATACAGGTGTGCATCGATGTCTAAAGAGATTACTAAAGAGGAAGCGAAATCAATAGTTGTCGAATATGCAGCAGCATCGACACGAACAATTATTGGGATCGTCGGAAAACCAGGAGGTGGTAAGTCAACGCTTTCAAAATTCTTACTCAAAGGAATGGATTCAACTCTTGTTTCTGTTGTTCCGATGGATGGTTTTCACCTAAGCAATAAAGTGCTTAAGGAACTAGGGCGTTCAGATCGTAAAGGCGCACAAGACACCTTTGATGTAAATGGGTTTAAAACTCTGATTGAGCGAATTAAGTTGGATAACGTTGATCCGATTTACTATCCCATCTTTGATCGCTCGATCGAAGAGTCAATTGCTGCACAAGGTGTGGTCTATCCAAGTACGCGCGTTGTTATTGTTGAAGGCAATTACTTGATGCATGACGGAGATGGTTGGCAAGAGATATCACCCCTACTTGATCAGAGTTGGTATGCCTTTCTTGAAGAAGATATCCGCATCTCACGATTGATCTCGCGCCACATCGCCTTTGGTAAAGATCCCGAGAGTGCCAAGGCCTGGGCTAAGGGGAGCGATCAGGTCAACGCAGAACTCATAGAAGCGGGCGTGGGACGGTGCGATTTTCTCATTCGTAGCTAAGAAGCCGTATAGTTCGGCTACGTGCGATTCCTAAATACACCCACGTATGACCTGACCTACGACGATGTCTTTATGGTGCCGAGTGCATCAGAGTTACTCAGTCGCATGGATGTCGATCTCTCTTCTACCGATGGTTCAGGAACAACAATTCCAATTGTCGTAGCAAATATGACTGCAATCTCTGGCCGACGAATGGCTGAGACAGTTGCTCGTCGTGGCGGAATGGCAGTAATTCCTCAAGATATTCCACATGCAGTTGTGCACGATGTAATTTCTTGGGTTAAATCCCGCCACCCATTTTTTGACACAGCAATTACCTTGGCTCCAGCGGACACGGTTGCGGATGCAATCAGCCTCATTAATAAGCGCGCACATGGTGCAATCGTTGTTGTTGAAGGAAATAAGCCAGTTGGAATCATTACCGAAGAGGATTGTGCATCTGTAGATCGCTTCACTCAGGTTTCACAGGTGATGAGCAAGAACCCATTTGTTATTCCAGATTCATTTAATCCACGCGAAGCCTTTGATTTCTTACACGAACATCGCCGCACGGTGGCACCAGTTGTTAGCGCATCTGGCGAACTAGTGGGAATTTTGACTCGAGTGGGTGCACTTCGTGCAACTTTGTACACACCAGCGCTAGATAGCACTAGGCGTCTACGCATTGCGGCAGCTGTTGGGATTAATGGAGATGTTGCCGCTAAAGCAAAAGCGCTCATTGATTCAGGTGCAGATGTTCTAGTGGTTGATACTGCTCACGGCCATCAGAAGAAGATGATCGAAGCGCTAAAAATTATTCGTGCACTTAATCCATCGATTCCGATCGTGGCAGGTAACGTTGTTACCGCCGAAGGAACTCGCGATTTAATCGCAGCGGGTGCTGACATTATTAAGGTCGGCGTAGGCCCTGGTGCAATGTGTACAACTCGAATGCAGACAGGTGTTGGTCGTCCACAATTTTCAGCAGTGCTTGAATGTGCAGCAGCTGCTAAAGAACTTGGAAAGTCTGTGTGGGCAGATGGCGGAGTTCGTCATCCA
>JBILEX010000142.1:0-2975 GCA_044351895.1 Candidatus Planktophila sp. | reverse complement strand
CACTGGCTTTGACCCCAAAGCTCGCCGTGATTTCTGGGCATTGATTCGAACCCTCAAGAGTGAAGGTCGCACTATCTTGTTAACCACACATTACTTGGATGAAGCCGAAGCCCTGGCAGATCGCGTGGCAGTAATTAGTAAGGGCCAAATCATTGAAGTTTCTACACCTGCCGAACTCGGTGGGCGTGCAACTTCACTTGCCCAAGTTTCTTGGCGTGAAGATGGCGTGGTTAAGGTTGAGAAAGCACCACATCCAACAGCCTTTGTGGCAGAGCTATCTGCTCGCTTCGGTGGCGAAGTTCCCGAACTTATTGTTAAGCGAGCAACTCTCGAAGATATTTATCTCGAAATGATCGGGGGCGAAGATGCCGAATAAAGTTAAGAAAGATTTGACTCCGTCGATGTGGAAACTTGGTCTCTTGCGCGGAAATATCGAGATTCGACAATTCATGCGCCAGCGAGAGTCTGTGGTCTTTACAATTGCATTTCCGCTCATTCTCTTGGCGATCTTCGGATCTGTTTTTTCAGAATCGATTGCACCGGGCGTCACATTTAGCCAATACTTTGTAGCGGGAATGATTGCATCTGGCCTTGTGAACTCAGGTTTCCAAAATCTCGCCATCATGATTCCAATTGAGCGAGAATTTGGTTCACTCAAGCGCTTACGTGGCACGCCAATGGCGGCGGCAAGTTACTTCATTGGTAAATCAATACTTGTATTTGTCACCATGATTATTCAAGTCATTCTCTTACTCGCCGCAGGAGTTGCTTTCTTTGGCGTTGATCTTCCTACCGATCCATATAAGTGGTTCACATTTACCTGGTTGATTATTTGGGGAAGTGCCGCGTCAACCACCCTCGGAATCGCATTCTCTGCTATTCCAAAGAGTGGGCGTGGGGCATCGGCAGTCGTCTCTCCTGTAGTGATAGTTCTTCAGTTTATTAGCGGTGTCTTCTTTATCTTTACCCAGCTCCCGTCTTGGATGCAGCAGGTCGGCGCAATTTTCCCTCTCAAGTGGATGACGCAAGCAATGCGCTCTGTCTTTCTTCCAGACTCATTTGCCTCGCAAGAAGTTGCGGGGCAATGGGAGATTGGCAAATCATTCCTTGTGATCTCAATCTGGCTTGTGATCGGACTCGTATTCTCACTGCGTACATTTAGATGGAGTGATCGATGAAACGCAGATTTATGACTATAGGTCTCTGCCTTGCGCTGATTCCTGCACAGGCTCTTGCTGCGACAAGTACACCTAGCCCAACGGCAACAGCCACGGTCCAGGCGACACCCACTCCGACGGTAAAGGCGACTGCAACAAAGAAAGCAACGCCGACAAAGAAAGCGCCTGTAAAGAAAAAGAAGAATCCCATAAAGCCATCACCGTCGCCAAAGTGGCCACCCCTTGGATTCAAAGTGATGGATGATATTTACTATCGAACTCCCTCTGTGGAAGTTATGATGAATGTGGCCGCTGGTAATTCTGCACTAGCTAAGGCAATTGCTGCATGTAAAGAGTTTTCGTGCGGTCGCCTGCAGGTGGCTTCACTCATTGGCTGTGTGTATTGGGAGATTGATTCAAAGGTAATCACTCCAAATCCCGATATTCCTGGTTCGTTCTTGACTAAGGGAATGTTGCGTACTCTTGCTAGGAAATCTGTAGCAAAGGAAGTAGTTACTTTGGTATTGCCATCTGGAGAACTTTACTCAGGATCGATCGCTGTAGTTCCTATTGGAATTACCTGCCATCAAGATCAAACAACAGAAAAGGTTCCTAGCAATACCTATCTGAGTCGTTAGAAGTTAGCGATTCGCTCCTGGAACCCAGAGCTGATCGCCGATCTCTTTATTTGCAATACGTGCAAGAACAAACAGTAGATCTGAACAACGATTGAGGTATTTCGCAGTTAGTGGATTTACTCCGCCACCGAATGCGTGAATCGCAGCCCATGTGCAACGTTCTGCGCGACGAACGACTGTACGAGCAACATGAAGATGTGCAGCAGCAGGCGTACCTGATGGCAGAACAAAAGAGCGCAATGATTCAAGTTCTGAGTTGTAACGATCAATTGCTTCTTCAAGATAGACAATTTGTGATTCTAAAACACGCAATGGCTCAAATGCTGGCGCATCAACAACCGGTGTGCAGAGATCGGCGCCCACATCAAAGAGATCATTCTGAATTCGAACGAGCAAAGCTCGTACATCATCAGCTAACTCATCTGTTGCAAGGACAACGCCGATCGTTGAATTCGCTTCATCGACAGTTGCATATGCCTCAAGGCGAGGATCATTCTTTGATGTTCGGCTCATATCTCCAAGAGATGTTGTGCCGTCATCGCCAGTCTTTGTATAAATACGCGTGAGATTAACCATGTCCCTACCTTATAAGTAGAATGCCACTATGGCACCTCAGCCCGTACTCATTGACGATCGCTTCCGAATCCATGGCGGGGCGCGTCTTGTGGGCGAGGTCTACGTGGGTGGGGCAAAGAATTCTGTCCTGAAATTGATGGCTGCCTCGCTGCTAGCCGTAGGTAAGTCCACGATCGCAAATGTTCCAGCCATTGCAGATGTGGAGATCATGTCTGACCTACTGCGTCGCCTAGGTTGCACAGTTACTCATGAAGGCGCACTTCTGACAATTGATGTCCCCCGGGTTCCGATGCATCGTGCTGATTACGACTTAGTACGAAAAATGCGTGCATCGATAAATGTTTTGGGTCCACTTGTTGCACGCATAGGTCGCGCCGAAGTTGCTCTACCTGGTGGAGATGCAATCGGATCGCGTGGATTAGATTTCCACATCAAAGGTCTTGAATCCCTTGGTGCAACGGCACATGTTGAACATGGATATGTAATCGCAGAAGCACCACAAGGTTTAACGGGTGCTGCAATCTCACTCGATTTTCCAAGTGTGGGTGCTACAGAAAATCTCATGACGGCTGCTGTATTGGCGCACGGTATAACAACAATCGAA